>JADLCA010000479.1 GCA_020847495.1 Candidatus Hydrogenedentota bacterium
ATACCATACAGGTTGTCTCACTTTTCTGTCCACAAGGAGTCAGTATATAATCCCGCCGGGGGTGAGTGGCATTCATGCGTTTGGACACCAGCTTCGGTTGCCACGTTCAGAGTCTTGACGCTCCGTTCCCTGGGGATGCCCCTTTCAAACTATTAGGTGAACACAAACGGGGCGGCCACATGCTGTGGCGGCCCGTCAACAGGAAGTGCGTGTAAATGAAGTGCAAGATGCGGAGCACTGCCGCGAAACTCATGATTTCGGTTGTACTGCTGCTGTTTCCCTCCTGTCCGAAATCGGCACCTACGGAACTGGACGTGCGGCGATCGCAGGCCCACGTAGAAGCGATACTGAAAGAGCAGGTGCGGAACACCGACTTCGAGGCCGAAGTCAAGCGAATCACCTCGCTAAAACAGGTCAAATCGCTGGTTCTCAAGCGGCCCGCATACGATGGCAGCACGGTGATGAAGATTGCAGTGCTCTATCCGGGGCGCTCCTCCGGGGAGCCGATGTGCCCTGTGGGCATCATGCCCGGGTTCACGGCAGGCGCATTCCTGTACCTGGAGTATGCTTGCAGCCTGGCTCAGGCGGGCTACGCGGTCTTCGTGCCCGATGTGCAAGGAGACTACATCCACTTCGTAGGGATGGAGCTGTTTCAGGACCCAATCTTCCGCGCGGACATCCCCGCCTTGCGCGCGAGTTTTCAGACCCTGAAGCAGGACCTCGAGGAATACACCGGGACCGATGAAATCGATGCGAAAGAGGCGTTCGCGCTGTACAAGCAACTCTACGCCGGCGTCATTGACGATCAAGTTCTCGCAGACATCTTTCGGGACAATCTCTTCGCGTATCGGAGTTACAGCCTGGACGTGGTCGTCAACTCCATGTTTGACGTGAATGAGGATATGGATGGCCCGCTAACCGGGATGCTAGATACGGAGCACATCGGCCTGGAGGGACACTCTTTTGGGCCGGACGAGGTGCTGGAGGCCGTCGCCGAAAAGGATGGCGGCCCGCGCTTCTGGTGGAGCGGCAACATCAAGGGCGTCATTCTGAAGGGCGCCCTCACCGCATTGCACCGCCGCGAAAACTTTGAGAGCATCCACACTCCGGTCATCTTCATGAACGGTCAGTATGACGACGAGGAGGGAGTGCTTCAGCCTACGTGGAAGCACTACGGCGAAGTCGCGGGACCAGCCGGATACTTTGAGATTTATGGGTCCGGACACCTATTCTTTGTCGATCCGCCCCTCGGTTTTCTGGGTGAGAAGTTCTTTCCCTTCTGGGGCGATTTTGAGAAAATCAACCTGCGGACGTTTCGAAAAAACCGCGAAGTCATGCGCGATCTCTGCGTGCTGATCTACGATGCTTTGCTCAACGACGACCCTGCGGCCTCTCAGGCGCTCAAGGATTCCTCCCTCGATTTCGATGGCGAGTGTTACACGCGAAACATGTAGATTCCCGGATGTCGCGCGCGGTACTTACCGGCCCGCCGGCGGCTCGCTCAAGTATCGCACCTCGTAGGCGTAGCTTGCCTGCTGTCCCTTCTCCAACGGCACAATCTTGGGAAACAATTCCAGGTTGACCTGTCTGCGTGACGGCATCCAATACACATCCGTGGATTCATAAGCCCCGGGCTCGAAGCGCTGTTCGACGCCAAACCCGGCCTCGCGGCTGAAGTAGGCAAGCGCACCCCCAGCCACCGCGGCCTTCACCACGGCGCGCTGTGTATCCGTGGGGATCGCGTCCTCCCAGTCAGCATTGACCATCACCCACTCCGGTGATTTGACATAGATGCCCAGTTCCTTTGGACTCGCAGATAGCGTCGCCGCATCATACTCTGGATGCACGTAGGCGTCGAAAATCCTTAGGGCGCCCGCAGTCAGGGCCGTCTCAAAGCGGACTGCATCATCCAGGAGAATAATGCGCCGCTCAATCCGTGTGCCGTCGGGTGTAGTCAGGGTAAGCACGGCCTGGCTATCCGCCACCGACGTCTCGAACACAAGCACGCTCTCCGGCCCAGGCCCTTCCCCTTGCCGCACCCATTCCTCGAAGCGGAACCGGCGCAGGGACCGCGCGGGTTGGACGATATCGCGTCCCGAAGGTTTGTGGAGCATCTCGACAATCTTGCCATTGCTTTCGGGCAGCAAGGTGACACGCCAGGTGGCGTTCTCGACACGGGCAGCTTTCATGCCCGCCTGTAACTCGCGCTGGGCCGCGAGGAATTGATCGATGGGCGTCTGCTCGTCTTCCATAGTCACGCCGTGGCGCGCGCACAACTCCGCATAGTGTTCGAGCAGGTTCGGTTCAAACGCGGATAGATCCGGACGCACCACGCCGTCGCTGTAAACCAGACGCATGGCGGCGGCGCTTAACGCGGCGCGGTAACCACAAAGGGACGCCTTTTCCACTCGCGCGCGCACATCATCCGACTTCGCCAGGGCCAGCGCCTGCTGGAAGTACTCCATGATCCGGCGCGTGCTCTCCACATTGATGGCCAACGCGGACTCTGTGGGGAAGCACGTCGGATGAACGCCCGCCGCACCTACGAGGTCATGGTAGTACTTGAGGTAGTCGAGAATGGGCTGCGCGGCTTCCGAGTAGTGCAGGCGGCAGAATTCCTCCGCTTCCTTCCAACTATCACGGCCGGGTTTCCACAGGCAACGCGACATCACGTAGTTGCGCAGATCGCTCAGTTCGGACGACATGGAGTTGCCGCCCGCCTGCATGAACACGCCGCGGCCATTGTTCTTCACAAAGTACTCGACGCTCGGGCCTATGGCGCGCAGGTTCGGAAAAGGCAGCAGATAACCACGGAAATTCGTGTTGTAATGCCAGACCAGAATGTGGTCGGCTTTCTTCTTCCAGCCGGCGGTGTCTTCGCAGAAGGCCCGGTTCAGCGCACAGGAACGATCATCAATCGCGTGATAGTCGCAGCACTCGATGCTACACAGTTGAATGAGTACGTTGTGGCGCGCCCGCAGTGTCTTCGGGGGCTTGCGCGTGTATTGGTAGGCGTAGCAACTGATGAACACATCGGGGTGCGTCTTCTCCACGCGTTCTGCCACGGCATTCACCAGCTCCAGGTGGGCGCCCGCATGCGATTCCTCGCGCGCATCGATGGCCGCGCAGTTCGGACAGGTGCAGTAATCTTCGTTGTCCATCTGCGCGATGTTGATGTTCTTCGCATCAGGATGTTTCTCGATCTCCTTGAGCACCGCCTCCGTGACGAGGTCGATGACCGCGGGATTGCTCACGCACAACTGTGGCCCGCCGCCCTTCACTTCCAGCTTGCGCTGTCCGTCGACTAGTGCGAAGTACTCGGGGTGCTCTTTGCCATAGACATCGGGTGGCACAAGGTAGGCGACGTTGTGGCTCACGAGTCGGTAGCCGGTGCGACCCCCAAGCTTCGGGTCATCGCCAACAGTGTTCGTGTGGAGGCGCGCCGCAAACTCTCGATGGGCCATGGTCTCGCCATAGTAGGACCAGCGGAATGCAAACGGCGGAGTATAGCGGTGTGTACCCGTGGGAATCCGAATTGACGAGGCATCGGCGGGATAGTGTGTGTGGTCGAAGGTGAGATAACGGACGCCGCACAGTTCTTCGAAGAACTCGTGCACGCCATACAACGTGCCACGCGGGCGGCCGCCATCGATGTACACAGCGTCTCTTGTGACGACGATACGCAAGCCCTCTTCGCCAAGATCCTCGGCGCGCATGTCCTTACCGGAACGCGCCACGGCATCCGGGCCAATGAAGATGGCCCCGGTTTCGCCCTGGCGCTCGGCCACGATGGGGAGTTCCGTGCCGGTCAATCCCTTGAAGAGCGACTGGAACTCGGTGGCTGCGTACTTCTCCGCTTCAATCGCGCCGGAATCGCACACGATCTGCCAGGTGCGCATGTCAGCGGGAGTGAGCGTCCCGGCATGCGCCGTGATAGCCCCACTTACTAGCAACACGATCGACAAGGCGATTCTCATGGTTCCCTCCCCCACTCGCTGCATTTGCCGTGCGCCGGATTGAGCGCGACTCCCGGTAGAGTAGACTGCGGCGAAAAGGAGTGCAAGCTGGCGCAGACGGCAGCGAGGGCGGCACCCCTGCAGTGCCCGCAAGGCGCTCAAGGTCCCCCTTTGAAGGGGGCAGGCCCGCAGGGCCGAGGGGGATGTGCCTCCCTCCAGTGATGCCCACAATCCCATCTACTACAGTCGCACGAACGCCGCAGACTGCCAAGAGCACACATCCCTCTTCATGCTCGGAATCATCGGCAAGCCAGAGCCTGAGATGAGAGAAAGAGAAGAACATCCCCTTACACCCCCTTCAAAGGGGGATCCCCGTGCAACGCTTTGCGTTGCATTTCCTGAGGAACCAAGACCTCCGGTTCAACGCAGGATACCATATCTCTCCAAGAATGCCGTGGAGTATGGTCCCCCTTTGAAGGGGGTGCAGGGGGATGTTCTTCGGTCTTGGGTCACGCGCCAGCGTGCACGCTCAGCGGCTCGGCTTCGAGCCAATGCTGCTTCGCAGCGGTGATGCGGACGCGGATCAGGTCGCCAATCTCAAAATCGCCGCCGCGGACCGTGACCGGGCGGAACCCGTCCGTACGGCCATTCATGGCGTGGCGCAGACGCGGGTTGGCGCTGTCGATGAGGACATCCTGCTCGCTGCCCACGTAATGCGCCGTGCGCTCGTGCGTGATGCGTTCCTGCAGCTCGATCACGCGTGCGAGGCGCTCTTCTTTCACCTCGCGCGGCACGTCATCCTCCATCTTCGCGGCTTTCGTGTTGGGACGCGTCGAGTACTTGAAGGGGAAGATCTGGCTGAACCCCACTTCCTCGACCACGCGCAGCGTGCCCTTAAAGTCCTCGTCGGACTCCGTAGGGAACCCCACGATGAGGTCGGTGCTGATTTCGATGCCAGGGTTGATCGCGCGCATATAGCGCACCTTATCGAGGTACTCCTCGATCGTGTGCCCGCGATTCATCATTGTGAGGATGCGGTCCGACCCCGCCTGGAACGGCAGGTGCAACTGATTGCAGATCGTGGGCCGATCCGCCATGAGATCGGACAGCCGGTTGTTCCAATCGTTGGGATGCGGCGACGTGAACCGCACGCGCAGCAACCCCTCGACCTGCGACACCCTGTCCAGCAGTTCGTAGAATCCCACATCGTGCGCCTTGTACGAATTCACGTTCTGGCCGAGCAGCCAGATTTCCTTCGCGCCGCGGCTCACGAGGTCGTGCACTTCGCGCAGGATGTTGTCGGCCTCGCGGCTGACCTCGCGGCCTCGCGTGAATGGCACGATGCAGAACGTGCAGAAATTATCGCAACCCTTCGTGATGGACACGTAGGCCTTGCACCCCTCGACGTGGCCGCCTTCGACCCACTCTTCGGGCACGAAGTTCTGCACGTGATTCGCGGTGCGCGGGAGCCACTTCGTCATCAGCACGCGCTCCCCCTGCCGCACAGACGCGATCATCTCCGGCAAGCGGAAATAGTTGTCCGGACCGAAGACCATATCGACGGCCTTCTCCCGCTTGAGGATGGTCTCCCCCTCCTGCTGCGCCACGCAGCCCCCCACGCCGATGATGAGGTCCGGGCGTTTCCGCTTGAGCTTCCGCAGGCGGCCCAGCAGGCTGTAGACCTTGTTTTCCGGATTCTCGCGAACGGAACACGTGTTCAGCAGGATCAACGACGCCTCATCCGGGTCCGGGGTCATCTCAAACCCCTCCCGGCCAAGGACCTCCATCATCCGGAAGCTGTCATGCTCATTCATCTGACAGCCAAAGGTCTGTATGTATGCTTTCGGGGAACTCATGGCTCACTCGGGTTAATGATCAAATGGGCGCGGGCGCCTTGCGTAGCGCGGGTAATAGGATAGCGAATGGGGATGGCGGAAGGCAAAGAAATGCCTCACCACGAAGGGCACGAAACGCACGAAAGGAAGAGAAAGACGGAGGTGCTAGCTGTGAAGGCGCGAAGATCGCGAATCTGGCCATGGGAACGGCCAGGGCAAACTTCAGCACCCTCTCGAAGTATCGCCCTTTGAGGTGGCGCCTCCACACACGGTCATCTTGCCGAAGGAGCTTCTCGTTCTTCGTGATTTCGAATACTGCCCCTTCCAAACTGACAAGCATCCCCTCGGGTCTCACCGCCCTAATGGTACGACCATTCGTATGTCGCAACAGCATGCAATTCGCTGTTTGAAAGCAGGTATCCGTTGTTATTGTAGCGGTCGATCCAGAACACGAGTTCGGAATCTCCATTCCCATTGAGATCGCCAATGAAGAACAGCCGCAGTCCATTCCCGAGAAGCCAGGTCTCGCCGTTCTCTTCCGGCCCTGCACCAACCCATATCGGACCATAGATCGGCATCTTGACCGAGTCAATTATGTCTGCATCTGCTTCCGTAGTATAGTTAATCTCTACATTATAGATGCTGAATCGTTTGTTGTTCCTTCTACAAGATATGGACTTAATGAATCCCGCGAGGATGTCATTGTCCCGGACTCCTCTCTTGACCTCATCCAACACCACATCATTCAGCAGATACTTCTCAATCTCCTTGACGACATTCTGAGGCAGATCGGAAAACTCGACAGACGTCGGTTCAGACCACCCGTCAGTATCGGGGTGGGGTTTTCGTGTGCAGAGCACCTTGGGCGGCCGAGTCGGGTGAGAGATCCAGCCCGAAAACTCCTTGTTTCGGGGTGTAGCGTCCGCCGGAGCCGAAATGACGTGTTGTCCTGTGAAGTACATCCTCCAAGATACCTCCGGCTCCCCGAGACTCACCACATCCCCATATCGCCCATCCGATTCGCGAAGGTACCAATGACGCTGTCTCCAGAATGCGAAAGTGGAAGAACCCTCTTTTGCTGCCCGTTCGAACGGATACTGATGACTCTGCCAACGGTCCCCCTGCCAGTAGAACGCCACACGAACGATGGTCCTGTAGAGTTCTTCAACTTCTGGTCGCGGAGAGCCGATGAACGCATCTCCAAAGTAAACTTCTTCGAGAATTCCGACTTCTACCGGTGGCCGCGGGTCCGAAAAGTACTGGGCGCGTGCGCAGGGTACAAACATAATCATCAGAGTCGCGCCAAGAACGGCAATCGACCGTACTCCTGAAGCATGCAGGATGCCCCTTGATGCTATTGAGAAAAGCGACTTGTGCCTCACGATCAAGGTGATGATGCCAACTCTGAAGAGCAGATATGAGAGCATAACGATGTTCCCCCTTGGGCGTCGGTGCCGGGTGCGGAACTCTGTGAGTATAGTAGCATATTGAAGGGGAATCCGCAATGGGAAAGGGAATAACCGGGAATTTCACCACGAAAGGCAGGAAACGCACGAAAGGAAGACAAAGAAGTAGATATCACCACGAAGCCGCGAAGATCGCGAAGGTAGAGGAACTCAATCTCGGTCTTCGCTTCGCGGTAAAGTGGTCTTGCATTGCGTTCGGCCCGGTGCAAATAGGGAAGACTCTCCCCCCGTTCAATTACCGTTTCCGGGATAGAAGAGCCGCCATCTAGGGGGCCATGCTGATTTCGACGTGGAAACTCCGTATTGGCCAGAGTCCTTAGTCTACTGATGAACACCCGCATCCGCGAGGGAACTCATCCGGTCAATCCTGTTATCCCGTCCAAGAAACTGTACTGTATTCCCTGTTCCTTGCGCCTCCGCGTCTTGGCGAGAGGAATTCCGCTCTCTGCATTCTCCCCCCCGTGTCCCCGTGTTCCCCGTGGTGGGTACTCTCCTCGTGCCCTTAGGCTGTGACGTTTGCCGCAGGCAGTGGTATATACGGGTGGTGACAAAGGCATAGGAGGCTATCTCATGAAGCACGTCAAACAGTTGTCGAAGTTGCGTCCGGCTGCGCCGGCGGTGGCGGCCATCGTCGCCGAGAAGGCATCCAAGGAGGAGAAGAAGGCCGCCAAGCAGGCGTAAGGCAGTAAGCGGCTTCAGTAAGTGCAAGGGGCGGCAGCGGATACGTTGCCGCCCCTTAGGTCATCGGACGGATCGGACCGATCAGTCCGATCGGTCGGATCTTTCTTGGGGAGGGGAAGAAACAATGCCGGATCACCAACGGCATGGGGTATCCTCAGTCCTGTGCCGCCGCGCTCGGCGAG
>JADLCA010000480.1 GCA_020847495.1 Candidatus Hydrogenedentota bacterium
CGCGCTGAAAGGAACCAGCGTCTGGCCGAACCGCGAAACGATCCTCTCCGCGCCCGAACCCGACAAACTCTACGTGACCAGGAACCCCGTAAAGCACCTCGTCAACCAGCTCATCCACCTGCGCGACGTGGTCGCGTCCATCGAGTCCGCCGCGGAATCCCTCGCGAAACCTCACGTATGACGCGGCGGCCCCTTATGGAGTGCGGGGGCTTGCCCCTGCTTCAACTTAGCAGGCTTGCCTGCGGCATGCGCAGAATAATCCGCCGCGCGCCATCATCCTAAAAACGGCAGTTGAATGGGACTGACCTCGTCTTTCGCGTAGGCTTTGCGCGCCGAGACTCATCTCTCTCGGCAGCGAAACACGGGGTCTGTCCCCTCACACACCATACGGCGGCAGCGTCGTAAGGCGCGGGTCATCCACGTAACCCCCGACGGTGAAGTGATAGAGCGATTGATACCGGCGATCCCTGAGTCCAAACACTTCATGTACCGGATCGTCGAAGAAGCAGCCTATCCCCGTGGCGCGCACTCCTGCGGCCTCGGCTTCGAGATAGAGCACTTGCCCAATCATCCCAGTCTCCCAGAAAAGCCGGCGGTAGATGTGCGGGCCATGCTCGCGAATCGACGGTTCAAACTCCGCGAACATGCCGAGACTGAACGCGCCGTCCGCCGCGATGTCTTGTCCGCAACTGAGCGCCGCGGCGGCTTCGCGGCAGTCGCCTTGTGCGAGCATGTACAACTCCAAACCACTTGGGCAACCTTCCGGTTTCGCCCATACGAAGTTCGGGCGCATCGCCTCGCGGAGCGAATCCAACGCGGCCGCCTCGCGCACGAGCGTGTACAGCCCCGGCTTGATGCCGTCCACACGATGCACGAACAGTCCCAGGTGCACGCGCGCGGGAGAAAGCGTCGCATCCCACGGAATGGCGGACAACGACGGCACGACGCGCGTGAGCATGTGGTAGAAGATCTCCCGAGCAATGCGTGTCGTGCCATCCATCGCAACGGCACTGCGCCGTTGCTGGATGATGCGCATTGCGGATAAACCGCAAGGCGCAGTCGATTGAGGAGCGAAGCTGGTTGGCGCACAGTGCGTTTGCGCGCCGGTCTCGGGTTTCGCACAGGCCCGATGCACTTCGCGGATAACCGGCCAGTCCACGTGGTCTTTGCTGAGGCGATTGGGCGTGCCGCACCACGCGGCCTGCGCAATTCCCGCGACGGGCTCGCGCGGAAGAATGTGCGCGGCTTCTCCTTCCGGCGGCAATACGGCGAGCAATAGATCCGGGGCTTCGTGTTCCGCTTCGTGATAGCCGTCGTCGCGATCCACACCCAACAGCGCCGCGATCGTGGCGTCGGAAACGCCGTCAAGCAGCACCGCGCGCCATCCCAGCATGGCCGCGGCGAGGCGTAGCGCGGCGAGGGCGTGCCCCACGTCGTGCTGGCAGTAACGGTAGGCGCGTTCGCCGTATTTCCACGCTTCGCGCCAATGGATCGAGGTCAGCCCCGCGAAGAATACGCCGTCAGGAAATGCCGCAGTTAGCGCTCTCCAAACATCGAGGTCGAATGTGCAGCGCTCTTCGAGGGCGTGTTCGCGCGGCGCATAGTGATAAACGCCCGGCGCGCCGGACAAGCCTTCGATCGGACCTGCGGCCAGGTAGCCTTCGGTCGGGTGCAGGTTGCCGCTGGAGGGGTTGCAGCGCAACGCCCAGCGTTCGCCCCGGTACTCTTTCCACGCGGACAGCCCGAGGCTGCATTCGACGAAGAGGCCTATGGACTGTGCGTTGACCGCACGCGCGGTTACAGCCCCTGCAGAATACAATTGCTCATACGGCGGCGTGTCGTCGTTCGTATGCAGGGGAAGCCGGTGCAGCGGCGCGTCCGTATAGCGGCGAAACGGGTCGGGCTGGTTGGCCCAATCAAGATAGCCCGCGGACCGCGCATAGCGGTGGAAGTGGTGCTTGGTGGCTTCGTGATAGGCGAAGACGAGCGCTTCATCATCCATGGCATTCGACCGCTTGGTACGGCTCCCCGGGTCCGCTCACGAAATGCCTTCGGGATTCACGTACAACACCTTGTTGGAAAACTCCGTGCGATCGCGCATGGATTGCAGCCGATCAAACAACGCGTCGAGTCCTATCCGGTGCGTGATGAGCGGTTTCACATCGAGGCGGCCCGACGCCATGTAATCGAGCGTGAGTTGCCATTCGCTCCGCGCGATGTTGCTGTACGACGAATTCCACGTGCCGTGCAGTTTCAATTGCTTGCGCAGGATGGCCCAATAGGCCTGCTGCGACAGGCACATGTTGCCCACGGGATTGCCCATGAGCACGACATTTCCGAAAACTCTGGTGGTGAGCATGCACTGCTCCAGCGCGACCGCGCTGCCCGACGCCTCCACCACGAGATCGGCGCCGCCCCCCGTGAGGTCGCTCACCCACGCGGCCAGGTCGTCTTCCGCGGAATTGCACACATCCGCGAAACCCAGCGTTCGCGCGAAGTTCAGTTTCGCCGCGTCGATATCGACCAGCATGATGCCTCCGGCGCCCCAGGCTTTTGCCCACATGCCGACCATGAGGCCGATGGGCCCCGCGCCGAGAATAAGGACCCGATCCCCGACGTCGATGCCAGCCTGACGCAGCGCGTGCACCGCCACAGCCGCGGGCTCGGTCAGCGAGGCTTCTTCCACGCTCACGTTCTCAGGCAGGAGAAGCAGGTTCCACAGCGGCACCCGCACGTACTCTGCAAACCCGCCGTCGCAGCGCGACCCGAGGTAGTCGTAATCCGCGCAATGCGCGTACTCGCCCTTCTCGCACATGGGGCAGCTGCGGCAAGGAATCAGCGGAAACACGGCGGCGCGCCGCCCCACGATCGAGTGATCCACTCCGGGTCCGGCGGCCGCCACCACGCCCGCGAGTTCGTGCCCCGGGATGGTGGGAAACCGGTACGTGCCTTTGGTGAACACGCGGGGAATATCGGATCCGCACACACCGCAGGCGCCCACGCGCAACAACACTTCGCCGGATTGAGGCTGGGGGTCGGCAACCTTCTCGTGCCGGAGATCGCCGATGGCATGAAGGACACACGCTTGCATGGGATATTCGATTCCTTGCACACACCAAGGGAACAGGCGCAGGCCCATCCCGCTTGCGTTAGCCTAGCACGCGAGGCCGCGGCAATACGAACGAGCGTCGAAGTTGCCGGGCATGTGCAATCACTCGGCAGTAGCCCCTTCCGCCATCTCCCGTCAACGCGCCCAGGCGGGCACCTCGCCGCCACCAATTCCGAACAGCGGGAGGACGATTAGGAACGTAATGAGGGTCACCACCACGATCCCGACAAGATTCAACACGAGACCCGCCCGCACCATCTGCGGCATGGTCACGCAGCCGCTGCCGAACACAATGGCGTTGGGCGGGGTGCCGACGGGCATCATGAACGCCAGCGAATTGCTGAGCGTCGCGGGGATGAGCAGGACCAGAGGGTGCACGCCAAGCGCTTGCGTGGCCGTGGCTGCGAGGATCGGCAGCATGATGGTGGAGAGCGCGGTATTCGATGTCACTTCGCTGAGGAAGGTGACCGCAGTGCACAACACGAGCACTGTGGCCAGCAGTGAGAACCCGGATAGGACGGCGAGCCGATCCCCGGCCCACTCCACGAGGCCGGTCGTGCTGAATCCTTCCGCGAGGGCAAACCCGCCACCAAACAACAGCAACACGCCCCAGGGGATCCGTAGCGCCCAGTCCCAGTCGAGGACCATGTCGCCGCGCGCCTTGCCGGATGGGATCGTAAAGAGGAGCAACGAGAACAGTATTGCGACGGTGCCATCGTTCACGAATTTCGCGTCCGGCAAGAGGCGGCTCCAACCGGGGATCGTGAGAGACCCCAGATTGAGGTCGGCGCGAAAGATCCAGGCCAGTGCCGTCGCAAGGAAGGTGAGCATCACGACGCGCTCGGCCCGGCGCATCGGGCCCAGCGCGGCGAGGCGCTCACGGATCGCGGCGTCGCCATCGGACTCGTCGCCGAGCGCGGAAACAGGGTACATCACGCGAGTCAGGAGCAACCACGTGATCGGCGTGAGTATCAGCACAAGAGGAACGCCGACAAGCATCCACTGACCGAAACCGATGCGCGGGGCTTCGGGAAACAGCTTGGTCATGGCGCCCACCAGCACGATGTTGGGCGGCGTGCCCACGAGCGTGCCCACGCCGCCGATGCTGGCCGCGTAGGCAATACCCAGCGCGACGCACACGGAGAAGTTGCCCGCAGCCTCTTTGCCAGCCTCGTCCTGGCTGGCCTTCGCGGCGACTTCGCCGATGACCGCCAGCCCGATGGGCAACATCATCATCGCCGTTGCGGAATTGGACATCCACATCGAAAGGAACGCGGTGGCGGCCATGAATCCGAGGACGAGCCGGTGCGGGTTGGTGCCGGTCCGCACGATGATGTTGAGCGCCAGGCGCTCGTGCAGTCCCCACTTCTGCATCGCCATGGCGATGAAGAAGCCGCCCGCGAACAGGAAGATATTCTGGTCGCCGTAGGACACGGCCAGGTTCTTGCCATCCATGATGCCGAGGAGTGGAAACAACGCTAGCGGTGCGAGCGAAGTCGCCGGAATCGGGATCGCCTCCGTGATCCACCAAACCCCCATCAGCAGGGCCACGGCCCCCACGCGCTGACCCTCGGGGGTCATGCCCTCGGGAGAGGGCATTAGCAGGAGCGCTACGGCAAGGACCGGCCCGAGAAGGAGTCCGATGCGCTTCACCACAGGGTACGCTTGGGCGCTCATGACCCCTCCTTTCCGCTGCTTCTACTTCGCGGGAGCTGAGTCTGTCTTGTAGAAGTCGAGCAATCCACGGTACAGCGCTTCGGCGACGGCATCGCGCGCCTGGCCGCCACGGTATTGTGCCTCGGTGTCACCTTGCGCAAAATCCGCGGGCTGCACGAGCACCGACGGGCATCCGGTCTGCTGCACCACGTAGGCTACCGAAGGAACCGCCGGGATGCCCCCGAGCACGCGCGCGAGCGCGGTAGCCAGTCGCGATCCCTCCGCGCTGCTCGGATAATGGCCCACGAACGCGGCCGCGGCTGCCGCGCTATGGCCTGTGGAATCCAGCGTCTTGGCTGCGGCGGGCTTCGACCCGAAGGACAGCGAGAGCATGATGTCCGCACCCAGATCTTCCGCGGAGGTCACGCGCTGCGGGTCGGAGGCTTCCACATCGCCATCGCGGGTGAGATGGGCGTTCGCACCTGCGGCGAGCAAGCGCGCGCGCAGGCGCCGCGCCACGTCAAGGGCGCAATCGCTGCCGCGCATGCCATTCGCGCTGACCGCCCCGGGCTCGCGTCCACCGTACGCGGGGTCGATCAGGATCACTTTGCCGTGCAGCGCGCCCGCCGCGACAGGATTCAGCGTAATTATGTTGTGGTCCTGTTTGAGTTCCACCATGGCGGGTTCGTAGCCCGGACAACGCACGTGGATGCTCTGTTGCGGCATGGGCACGACGACCCAGCCTTCGGGTGTCGCAACGCTTTGCGTGACGCCCGCGGCCGTCGCTATGCCGCCGCCCACTGGCTCCTGGTTCGATGCATTCACGAAACGCGCGCTGCGGAAACGTGAATCTCCTAGACTCGGCGTGAAACGCACGCTGGCGCTTCCCGACGCGAACGTGCACGCGCCGCGCGGGATCTCTTTCGCGGGCACGTAGAATCGGGCAACACCGCCCCGGGTTGTGGCAGCAACGCCGGTCTCTCCCAAAGAAACGGACGTGCCATCAGCGATGGGGAGGCCAAGCGAATCGCGCACGCGCACCTCGAACAACACCTCCGCGCCCGAAGCCGATGTGATCCGCTCGGGAACTTGCGCAACATCCACCGTCGCGGCATCGCGGTTGACCGCAAACGGAACTGGGAACTCGATGCCCGCGCCCTTGCCATTGCGCGCGCGCACGTGCGCCGTGTGGTTGCCGTTGGGCAGCGTCTCGAAGAAGGTCCAGATAAAGCCACTTTCTACGGACGCCGCCGATCCGCTGATCTCCACGCCGTCCAGAGCGACCGCAACCGTACCGATGTCGATGGGAATACCACGCGTGAAACGGACCTGGAGTTCATGCGTGCGCCCTTCGTTGAGGACCCCCACGCTGGCCCCGCCCACCTGCGGCGGGTCGAGCGCGAAGTAGTTTGCGAGGCCGGACGCGATAGCGTGCGCCTCCACGGCGACAGCCTGGTCCGTGGCGAGGGCCACGGCGTTTCCCGCGTGCGTGAGGTAGGAAGACTCCAGCAGCACCGACGGCACTGCCGCGAGGCGCAGCACCTTGTAGTTGCCCGGCAGGAGCCGCCGCGCGCCCGCGGTGGCGTCGAGTTCGCGCGCGAGCGCACGGGTCAAGGTCTGCGCCAGGTCGAGGCTTGCGCCTTCTTCGCGCCACTTGTAGTAAACCTCGAGATCGTTCTTGTCCGAGCCGGTCTCGATATCGGCGTTGTGATGAATGCTGACGAAGACGTCGGCTTTGGCGTTGTTCGCGATCGCTGCCCGCGCCGCGAGGTCCTCCCCGAGGCTGGCTGGATTCGGCACCGTGTCATCCACGCGCGTCATGGTGACCGTCGCGCCCGCTTGTTCGAGCAAGGAACGCACCAGCATCGCCACACGCAAGTTCACGTCCGCTTCGCGCAGGTTGTTCGATGGCGCCACCGCGCCCGGCCACGGCCCGCCATGGCCCGGATCAAGACAAATGCGGCGTCCCGCAAGCGAAGACATGTCTAAGGTGTCCACGGCGGGCACCGGCAACTGGATCGCCTGGGGCGGCGCCTCCACCTGCGGAGGCGGGGGTGGCGTGGTCTTGCATCCAACGGCAAGCAGAATGGCGGCGACAGCGAACAACCGTTTCATGCGGGCGGCTCCCTCCTTCTATGGCGGCAATGCAGGCACAGAGTGGAGGAAGGGTGAAGGGGTTTTCAAGAGGGGGAATCGGACGGATCAGACGGATCAGACCGATCGGACTGGCGCACGTGCCTTGCGGCCCGCGGTGCTGGGGCGCGCAGTCCGATCGGACCGATCCGTCCGATAGGTCTTCGCCTTCAAGCGGCAGCACTACTGTGCACGCCGCATTCACTCTCGCGTGCGCTTCTCCTTCGCGCCGCTCGATTCCGCGAGCGCGGCCGCGTTGCGGGCAAGACTCACAAATTCCGCGCGGTAACCAAACTCATCGGTGTCGCGGCTGGCGTTCGCCAAATCAATCACGGAACTGTAGCCGAGGTCCTTCGCATAGTCCGACTGCCGCAGTAACATTCCAAAGCCCGCGACCGCCGAGGCGAAGCGGAAATCCACGGTCGTTCCTTCGAGGCCAGTGTCCCGGTCGAGCACAGGGAACGTCAGCAGCGTGCTCTCGTCCGCCTTGGGGGTCTTGTACCGCACCTTCACGAGGAACAGCTCGTCGCCGAATGCGGCCTCCGTGGGAGTGGTCGACTGGTAACGCAGGTCATCCACATTGACACCGGGAATCACCTGTCCCGCGGGGACGATCTCGTATAGCGCGGTTACTGTGTGGCCCGCTCCGATTTCGCCTGCGTCCTTCGTGTCGTCGTTGAACTCTTCCGCTGTGAGCAGGCGATTCTCGTAGCCGATCAAGCGGTACCCGGCCACGCGCTCGGGATTGAACTCCACCTGAATCTTCACATCCTTCGCGATCGTAATCAGCGTGCCCGCCATTTCTTCGAGGAACACTTTGCGCGCCTCGGTCAGCGAGTCGATGTAGCCGTAATTGCCATTGCCCTCGTCAGCGAGTTGCTCGAGGCGGTCATCCTTGAGGTTACCCATGCCAAAGCCCAGCACCGAGAGAAACACGCCATTCTTCGCCTGTTCGCGAATCATGCGGACCAGTTCATCGGCGTCCGTGACCCCGACATTGAAGTCACCATCGGTGCAGAGGATAACGCGGTTGATGCCTTCCTTCCGGTAGCCTTCATTAACCAGTTCGTAGGCCTTCTGCAAGCCCGCGCTCCCGTGCGTGGACCCGCCTGAGGTCAACCGGTCGATCACGGTGAGGGCCTTGGCACGGTTGTCCGGAGTGCAGCGAACGCCGCGCAGCGCGACGCCCGAGTCGCCCGCGTAGGTGACGATGGCAAGCCGGTCCTCGGACCGCAACTGCGGCACGAGCAACCGCATCGCGCGTTGCACGAGCGGCAGCTTGTTGTCCGGCGCCATCGAGCCGGATACATCGAGCAGGAAGACCAGGTTCGCGGGCGGGCGATTCTCCGCGGCAATCTCGCGGCCCTTGAGGCCGATCCGCGCGAGCCGGTGTCCTTCCTTCCAAAGGCAGGGGCCGATCTCGGTGGTCACGCTGAATGGCGCGCCGTCAGATGGCTCGGGATACCGGTAGGGGAAGTAGTTGATGAGTTCCTCGATGCGCACGGCATCTGCCGGCGGAAGCATGCCATCGTTCAGGATGCGCCGGATATTGGCGTACGAGGCCGTGTCTACATCTATCGAGAAGGTGGAAAGCGGCGTGTGCTGCGCGGTCTTGAACGCATTTTCCTCGATCTTCGCGTAGGATTCCTCAGTGGGAGGCGGGTTCGCGACTGAGCCCGCGACTGCAACGGGCCTCGCCATTTGCGGATAGGCCGGCGGCGGAGCCGATGGAGGCGCCCCGGCCGGATAGAGCGGTTGCGATTTCTTCGATGAACACCCCGCCCCGCAGACAACGGATGCCAGCACACATACCAGAACGAGTCCGCGCGACTTCATGCCACCACCCTCCGCTGTTGAAGGCGCCCGCGTTCCCATGCCCCGTACGGTGTCTATAATCCATGGCGCGCACGGAATGGTTGCAGAAATGTCAACGCGGTGAGAGCAGAGGCAAGCCTCCGCACTCCGAAAAGGCCCCACCAGGAGCGCCGGCATCCCTGCCGGCTCTTCGGGATACGCGAAAGACGCCAGCTCTCAACGGACCGCGGTGACTCGCGACCACGCCTGACGCAGCAGCGCGAAGGCCCGTTCGATTTCCGCGTCCGTAATCACCAGCGGCGGACTGACCCGCAACACCTTCCCGGCGAGCGGCCCAAGGAAGTGGACGCCATGCCCGCCCTCCCCGAGATAGGCTTCGAGCACGCAGCGGTTGGCCGCCTCGGCGTCAACCATCTCGACGCCAAAAACCAGTCCCTCGCCGCGCACGGCGGTGATGAAGTCGAACTCGTCCATCAGCGACTCGAGCCCTTCGCGCACGACGGGCGCGACCTTCCGGCAATGCTCGACGATGCCTTCTTCTGCGAACACATCGAAAGTGGCGCAGACCGCCGCGCACGCATGGGGGTTGCCGCTGAAGGTGTCGGAGGCCTCGCCGTAGTTGAGCGAGTCAATGAGGTCCGCGCGGCCCACGACCGCCGCGGCGGGCTCGCCGTTCGCCAAGCCTTTGCCCAGCACCACGAGGTCGGGCTCCACCCCGTACGACTCGAAGGCGTACATGTTGCCTGTGCGTCCGTGGCAGGACTGCACCTCGTCGAAGATGAAGGCGACGTCGTGCCGGTTGCACCACTTTTGGAGGAGTTGCTGGTACCACTTGGGAGGATGGAAGGAGCCCTTGGCTCCCAGGTACGGCTCCGTGATCAGGAGCGCGATCTGGTCCGGGTACTGCTTGGCCAGCGCGTCGAGTTCCGCCTCGTAGAACGACTTCGGCTTCTCCTCGTACATCGGGAAGGAAATGAAGCGGACGTTCGGGTTCGGACTCGTGTCGCCCGTCACGTCGCCGGCCAGTCCCTTCTTGCCGTGGAAACCGTAGCGTGTCGCCAGCAGAATCGGCCGCTCCGGATGCTTGTGCATCGCCGCCCACATCGCCTTCTGGATGCCCTCGGACCCGCTGGCGGCCCACAGAACCTTCTCCGCGCGCGGATTCGGCATGCTCTTCACGAGGCGCTCACCGGCCTGTACCTCGAGTTCCGTGACCATGTTGTACGAGGTGCGCGGCATTCCCGCGCAGTACGCGTTGTAGCGCTTCTCGAACCCCGCATGGTTGTATCCGAGATTAGCCACAAGTACCCCGGAGGTGAAGTCCGTGAGTTCGCGCCCATCCACTGTCCAAAGCGTGCATCCCTGCGCCCGTTCGACCACAACCTGCGTCGGGGTGTAGGTGCGCTGCCCCAGTCCGGAAACGGCCGACAAACGCGCCCGGAGCGCATTCGCGCAGGGCTCACCGTTGTGTTGAATCAATTCGGTCATATCAAACTCCCTGGGGATCGGCGCCGCGGGCACATCCCGCGCGGCCTCGCCTTATATGTAGTACATCGCGGTCTTCGTCGCGCGATTCAGGATGTCCCGCACCGTAATAGTCTGCAGGCACCCCTCGATTCCCCGCGCGATCTCCTGCCAGGAGATCTTCAAGTCCGCCCCCGCCTCGTCCTCAACCGGAAGCGGCTCAAGGATTGGCCCGTCGATCGCCTGCACCAAATCCAGCAGCGTGATTTCGTCGGGCGACTTCGCCAGCAGATACCCGCCCTGCGCGCCGCGCACGCTTTTCACAATCCCGGCACGCTTCAACTGAAGCAGAATGTGGACCAAGTACTTCTCCGGGATACCGCGACGCTCCGCGATATGCACGGCGGTCACGGGTGTGTCGCTGTTCTCGTGCTTGGCCAATTCCACCACCGCACGGCAGGCATACTCGCACCGGGAGGAAATGTTCATGATACCCCCATTCCTGACTCGGGAAGTATTATTTCGCAACTCCCGTCTTGAAGTCAAAAGAAAAGTGCGTCAAAACGGGGTTCCTTCCGGGTGCGGGCTTCAGCGCAGTAAACGCTAACCCTTGACAAATATTCGGCTAAATATGCGCATTATGATCGGGAAATCCAGAATCTCCTATAAAAGCTACCTATCCCAAATTTGGTATTGACAAAACAAGACACTACCGTATATTGTGTGTTTCACCAAGGATACGGCCAATTCGGGCGAAATTTCACGCTCAGAATGGCCGTCCTGCAAGGCTGTTGGGGTTAGCTTCTGGGGTATGCCCTACCTATAGGTAGCGGTTTGCGCAGTTGAATCCTGATTCTGTCGATTCAATTCCATCCGATGTGAATGTAAGTGTCTTCGCCAGCGCTGCGGCAGGCGGAACACTATCCGGTGGAACGGAGCCGTACAGAACGCCCCCATCCTTTTCGCACTAAGCACACAGGGCAAATAAGTTCTTTATTTTGTTGTGCTTACGCGATTGACGATTGAAAGCCGCTATCGGGCATGCGGCCTTCGTTGCACGAGAATATGCCGGCGCGCGGCGGGAGGACACACGGACGTGATCGAGGCGCAACCATCTCAAACCATCATCAAACGCGACGGACGGGCAGTCAGTTTTGACTCGGAACGAATCTACCGGGCTGTCGAAAAGGCGTTCAAGGCCGAACTGGGCGTGGAGACTTCGGAGCACCTGGACGAGGTGACGAGCGCCCGGGTCGGGGAAATCACCGATACGGTCGTGCGCGAGGCATTGCAACGGGCAGCCGCAGGCGAACGCATCGAGGTCGAATCCATACAGGACGCCGTCGAGCGGCACCTGATGAAGCATGGCGACTATGCCGTGGCGCGCCGCTATATCGTCTACCGCGAAGAGCGCAAGAAAGCGCGCGCCCTGCGCGGCGACACCACCCTCCTGGGCATGCCCCAGGCGGAGTTGTTCGTGCAGTTGCCAGACGGTACCCGCGAGCGGCTCTCGGCGCAACGTATCCGCCGGACCCTCGACCAGGCTTCGCGCGGGAGCGAATCCACGGTCGCGCTCGAGGAGATGACCGGCGAGGTAATCCAAACCCTCTACGACGGGATCACTCCCGGCGAAATTGCGAAGGCCACGATCTTCGCGGCGAAGGCGCGGATCGAGCGCGACCCGTCGTATAGCCAGGTGGCGGCGCGGCTCCTCCTCAACGTAATCTACAACGAGGTGTTGCCCAACGAGATCGAAGTGGGCTCGGTCGAGGCGCTGCACCGCAACCACTTCAAGTACTATGTCGCCGAGGGCGTGGCGCTGGAGCGGCTCAGCCCGGCACTCGCCCAATACGATCTTGAGCGCCTCGCAGACGCACTGGACCTTGACCGCGACGCGCAGTTCACCTACATGGGACTCCAGACGCTTTACGACCGCTATCTCATTCACAACAAAGGCCGCCGGATCGAGACGCCGCAGTACTTCTGGATGCGGGTCGCCATGGGACTCGCACTGAACGAGGGCGCCCAGCGTGAAGAGCGCGCCATCGAATTCTACGAGGTGCTGTCGAAGTTCCTGTTCACGTCATCGACCCCGACCCTGTTCAACGCCGGGACGCTCCATCCCCAGCTCAGTTCCTGCTACCTGTCCACGATCGAGGACGACCTCGAGCACATTTTCAAGGTGATCGGCGATGACGCCCGTCTCTCCAAATGGGCGGGCGGCCTCGGCAACGATTGGACCAACGTGCGCGCGACGGGCGGCTACATCAAGGGCACGAACGGGACCAGCCAGGGCGTCATTCCCTTCCTGAAAGTGGCCAACGACACGGCGGTGGCCGTGAACCAGGGCGGAAAACGCAAAGGTGCGATGTGTGCCTACATCGAGACTTGGCACCTCGACATCGAGGACTTTCTCGAGCTGCGGAAGAACACGGGCGACGAGCGCCGGCGCACGCACGACATGCACACCGCCAACTGGATCCCCGACCTCTTCATGAAGCGCGTCGCCGGGGAGGGCCATTGGACACTCTTCAACCCCGCCGAAACGCCCGACCTGCACCACCTCTACGGCAGGGCGTTTGAAACACGCTATCTCGAGTACGAGGCCATGGCCCAGCGCGGGGAACTCAAGCAGCACAAGCGCGTCGAGGCGCAGGCATTGTGGCGCAAGATGCTCTCCATGCTGTTCGAGACCGGCCATCCATGGATCACCTTCAAGGACCCCTCGAATATCCGCTCGCCCCAGGACCACGCGGGCGTCGTGCATTGCTCAAACCTGTGCACGGAGATCCTGCTCAACACTTCCGCGGAAGAAACCGCGGTGTGCAACCTCGGCTCGATCAACCTGGCGGCGCACACCACGAACGCGGGTCTCGATGAGGCCTTGCTCGCCTCGACGGTTCGCACGGCCGTCCGCATGCTCGACAATGTCATCGACATCAACTACTACCCGACAACCGAGGCGCGAAACGCGAATCTGCGGCATCGTCCCGTCGGACTCGGCATCATGGGGTTCCAGGACGCGCTGTACCTGCAGAACTTCAGCTACGCCAGCGAGGAGGCCGTCGAATTCGCGGACCGCAGCATGGAGATGATTTCGTACTACGCTATCCTCGCGTCGGCGGAGCTGGCCGCGGAACGCGGCCACTACCCGAGCTACCCGGGGTCCAAGTGGAGCCGCGGCCTGCTGCCCATCGACACGCTGGCCATGCTCCAGGACGAACGCGGCGGCGACGCCGACATGGACCGCGCGGCCCGCATGGATTGGACCGTGGGGCGGGCCGCCGTGCTCGCGCACGGCATGCGCAACAGCAACACGATGGCCATCGCGCCCACCGCGACCATCTCGAACATCACCGGCGTGACGCAGTCCATCGAGCCGATGTACAAGCACCTCTTCGCGAAGTCGAATCTCTCCGGCGAATTCACGTGGGTCAACACGTATCTCGTGAACGATCTCAAGGCCCTTGGCCTGTGGGACGCGGAGATGGTGGAAGACCTCAAGTATTTCGATGGCACGTTGACGGAGATCGAGCGGATTCCCGCGGATCTCAAGGCGAAATACCTGACCGCGTTCGAGATC
>JADLCA010000481.1 GCA_020847495.1 Candidatus Hydrogenedentota bacterium
GGCCAAGGTCTGGTTGTCCAAGGATACGCGCGAAGGTTCGTGGAGGCATTTGATCCGCAGAATATGCGGTGTCTTCTCGCCGCTGAACTCCAACGTGATTCGCTCTCCGGTGGCGTCAACCGCGAGTTGCGTCTTCTTCCCCGTGGCGGGGTGGACGGTCTCAAAGGCGGTTTGCCCGCGTGGATAGACGAGATAGGTCACGTGGCCCGCGCTCGATGGATCCCCCAGGCCCGTGTAGCTGCGGGAAACGTTGAGTGGAATGATGGCGCCATCGCGCACATAAACTGGCGCTTCGCTGAGCGGGTAGTCGCGTGCAAAGGTCTTCGGACCTTCCAGAACCTCGTCATCGTCGAAGAAATAGCGCCAGCGTCCCTCGGGCAGGGTGACTTCACGCGAGTGAGTATCTTCATAAATCGGCGCAACCAGGAAGTTGACGCCGAAGAGGTAGTGAAAGCGCGCTTCCAATGGCCGCATGAGCGGCGCGCCGCCTTCGTGGCATGCGGCAACGTGCGTGTAGATATAGGGAATCAACTCGGTGTGAAGCCACGCGAACTTGCGGATGATTTCAAACTCTTCGCGGTCTCCCTCCCACAACGCGCGATTGCCGTGGCCGCCATTCAGAAAGAGTCCGCAGAAGCAGGAGAACTGGGCCCAGCGCGGATAGAGCCGCGCGGGAATCTCGCCTCCCGAGTAGCCCGCCACGTCCGAACCGATGACGTTATAGCCGTTGGCCGCGCTGCGCAGGATGTCCGTGAGTGCCTCCTGCAAGCCCTGCTCTTCCAGGCTCCAGGCGTGGTCCTGATCGCCAACCCAGTTGACCGGCGATGCATCGATGGGCGCAAACCCTTCCGGATGCGCCTTGGTGTCGAGGAAGTACTTCAGCTTGCTGTTCTCTCTCTCAGGATCGAGCAGGCCGAGGCGATCGGTCGATCGCGCCAGGGTGATGAACTCCGGATTTTGCGTGAGCCCATGCTGGTACTCGTCGCGATAGTAGTGGTCCATATAGCCGCGGGTGGTCATCAAGCCGCCGTGCGTTCGCATGTACGGCACGGGGAAACTGCCGACACGTGTACCAAAGTAGGTGGCGGTGCCGTCGAGTTTCCACCCGTCGATGCCCCAGTCGAAGACCTGTTGCTGCAGCCCGCGCCACCACGTCATGGCATCTGGATTGGTGTAGTCGATGAAACCGCCTTGGCCTTTCCACCAGCGGACCTCGGCGCCTTCACCGGCGAGATAGCCCTTGCTCTTGGCTTCCTCGAACCAATCGCGCGAGTTCTGAATGGCCGTGTCCTTGCTTTCACTGTCGACCATGCTGGTCATCCACAGCACGACGCGATAGCCGCGATCCTGGAGGCCGGTGAAGAACTCGGTGGGATTGGGGTAGCGCGACTCGTCGACGATGAAGTCGTTGTACCGCGTGCTCCACGGGCTGTCGATGAGGATGGTGCGCACGGGAAAGTCGTGCTTCTCGTAGCCTTCGACGAGCGCGAGCACGGCATCCGCCGTGTTGACGTCGTCCTCCCAGAGCCAGCATTCGAGCGCCCACGGGGGTGTGAGGGGCGGGTTCCCGTGGCGCGACGCGTTAAAGGGAATTCCCCAGAAGGGAAGAACCCAAAGCACGTAAAGAATCGCCGCCGTGCCAAGTACAAAAAGCAGCACGGTGCTCGCAATCCAGAACAAACAGCCTCGCTTCTTCATGATATAGAAACATCTCCCGCGCCTGTTGCTCCACAGGGATCGGACCCGGGATGCAGTCCTGGGGCAATCCTAGCGGAGGCCCAGCACGTCTTGCATGTCGTAGAGGCCGGGGGCGGCGGTGAGCACGAAGCGGGCCGCGCGCAGCGAGCCCCGCGCGAAGTTGTCGCGATTGTGGGCACGGTGCGTCAATTCGATGCGTTCTCCCTGGCCGATGAAATAGACGGTGTGATCGCCGACCACGTCCCCGCCGCGCACGGCATGCATGCCGATCTGACGCGCGGGCCGCGCACCCACCATACCTTCGCGGCCGTGGGCGGTGTCGGCGGCGTAATGGAGGCCCAACGCCTCGGCGGCGCGTTCCGCGAGGCGCACGGCGGTGCCGCTGGGGCTATCTTTCTTCTGGTTGTGGTGGGTCTCGACAATTTCCACGTTGTAGTCTAGCCCGAGAATCGACGCGACTTCGCTGGTCAGTTTGAACAAGAGATTCACGCCTACGCTCATGTTCGGCGCGTGCACAATGGCGATTCGTTTGGCCAAGACCGCAAGTCCCGCCTTCTGGGCGTCGTTCAATCCGGTCGTGCCGACGACGGCGGGTTTGCTCGCCTCTGCGGCTGCGCGCACGTTGCCTGCGCAGGCCTCAGCGACGGTGAAATCGATCAGCACGTCGGACTTGGCGAGTTCGACGGCCGCATCGCGGGAAACCTTGATAGTCCGGGGTTTGCCGGATTCGGTGCCGATGACCAATTCGGCGCCGTCCTGCGCGGCAACGTCAAAGGCGCCGCCGATGCCAATGCCGTCCGCGACAGCCAGTTCGAGGATACGCCGTCCCATGCGCCCGCAGGCGCCCGCCATGCAGATGTTCACGATATGCTCCTTGAAGAGTGGAAAACAGGGACAGTCCCGTCTTCGCTCGAAGACTCGCTCCGCTTGGTACAGTCCCCGTTTTCCCAGGCGCCTGCCACAATTGTACCGGATGGGACACAGGCGAGGGCGTCTGTGTCTTTGATGCCCAACAATCGGAAAATGGGGACAGTCCCGTCTCCGCTCGAAGACTCGCTCCGCTTGGTACAGTCCCCATTTTCCCAAGACTCGCTCCGCTTGGTACAGTCCCCGTTTTCCTAAACCGCCGCCAGTTGGCCGAGGACGGGCTCGAGCTTTGCAAGCATCTCCGCACGCATCGGCGTCAGGGGAAGGCGCAGCACGTTCTTGATGAGACCCATCTTCCAGAGAGCCGCTTTCACGGGGATCGGGTTGGTCTCCAGGAAGAGCGCCTTGAACAGCGGCAGCAACTCGAAGTGGATGCGTTGGGCTTCCGCCAAGTTCCCCTTGTCGAATTCGGCGCACAGTGCCGCCACACCCGCGGGCGCCACGTTGGCCGCGACCGAGATCACGCCTGCCGCCCCTACGGACATCATCGGCAGCGTCAGCGAGTCGTCGCCCGACAGCACCGTGATGCCGCACTGGCTGCGGATCGCGCTCACCTGGTCCACGCTGCCCGCGGCTTCCTTGATCGCGACGATGTTTGCCGTCTTCGACAGCTCGGCCACCGTCTCGGGCAGCATGTTCGTGCCCGTGCGGCTGGGCACGTTGTACAACACGATGGGGATGTCTACCTGCTCGGCGATGGTCTTGTAGTGAAGGATCTGGCCGGCGGGCGTGGGCTTGTTGTAATACGGCGTGATGAGCAGGGCGCCGTCCGCACCGGTTTCCTTGGCGTACTTCGTGAGCGACAAGGCCTCGCGCGTGCTGTTCGATCCCGTGCCCGCAATAACCGGGACGCGGCCCGCCACGCGCTCGATGGTGAACTTCACGCACTGCTCCTGCTCGGTATGCGTCAGGGTCGCTGCTTCGCCGGTGCACCCGCAGGGAACGATGCCGTTCGTGCCTTGTTCCAAGTGGAAGTCGATGAGGCGGCCGTAGGCCTCGAAATCGATGTCAAAGTTCTCTTTGAATGGGGTCGCGATCGCGACAATAGAACCGCGAAACATGGTTGTTCTCCAAGTACTGTGTGGATTCCCGCACCCGTCCTTCCGGGACGAGGCCGAACCCGGACAGAGGATGGTGCCTATTGTAGTGGATCGCGGGCCCTTTTTGCCACCGCGCTTTTGGCACTACCAAGGCATATGCGCACCTGCGGCCCGTGACTTTCGCGGTACTCGCCTATTTTCGCAGCGCCGCTTCGCGATCCGCCGTGGCGCGCAACTCCGTATAAATGGCTTTGGCTTCCTCGACGCGCTTGAGGAGTTCGGGCCCTTGGAGCGCCAACTGCTGGACCGTCCGGGTGCTGTCCTCCTGGCCCATCGCGTTGCGGCCGGCGACGGCCTCGGCGACGATCTTCTCGATTTCGGCCAGACTCGTTTCGCGCTTCGCGATGAGGTCCCGGATGCCTTCGTACTTCCAGAAGCGCAGCCCTTCCCGGACCACGTATATCGGCGTGGTGTGCGCGCGGGACCCGTCATTGCCTTCCGCGCGCGCGGCAATCCAGAACCCGTTGCCCGCGGGGATCTCGAAATCGACCTCGAGGGCGTCCCGGTTCGTGTCCGCGGATTCCGCCGTTTTCACGGACGCCCCGTGGATGATGATGTCGAGTTTCGAGGGAACCTCGCGTTCCGCGTCGCCCCAGGCGCGTGCGTGCACGCGCAGTGGCCGATCCTCCGTCACCACGATCTCGTCGCCCGGCATTGCGTCATCGACGGTGAACTCGATCATGATGCCATTGGTCACGAAAGTGTGGCCTTGTTTTACCGCGTCGAACCAGCGATCTGCCGTGAACTTCTTCCCGGTGTAGGCGTAGATCCGCACTTCGCCTACGCTGCCGCCCCAAGGCACGTCGGAACCCGCCGAAGCGGTCACCTTGAAGCCGGTATTCAAGAAGTCATAGAAGAGGTCCGTGCCCATGTTGGCGAACTGGAGCATCTCAATGAAATCGACCTTGTCCTTGGGGATATTGACGCTCATGTCGCGGTGAACGTAGAAGATGCCGCTGTTTGTATGGCAATACCCCGACAAGCCTCCCTGGCGGTGCACTTCATCGAACACCGTGTCGTAGAGATAATACTGCTCCGTGTTGCGGATCATGTTCTGGATGTTCATCGAAATGGTGTGGCCCAGCTCGTTGTGCGTACGCGGGCACTCTTGGCCAGGACTCAGCACGTAGTCCTTGTCCACGACGCGATAGTCCTTGCCGAAGCCGCGCTGCTCGAACCACGTGCGGTAGATATCGCCCATCTTGACGATGTTGGCGAGATGCACGTCCTCGGCCTGAATCCACGCCATCAGGTTTTCGGCGTCCTGGTCGCTGAGGATTTGCGCGTGGACGTGATCGTCGCCCGAGTACCACCCATGCTTGCGCATGTCCACCCAGCGCCTGGGCCGGTAGGTGCGCTCGACCGTTTCGTTCGAAACCACGGTCACCGTGTCGTGAACGGCCACGTGCTCACCGCCCCGCGTTACGACGATTTCGTATTCGCCGGGCGCAAGCGTGGTATTGAACGGACCCGGCACACACCAGTACCTTCCTGCGAGCTTGCCCGGATAGTTGGTTTTGCGGGGTCCGTCCCAGTTGCCCTGACTGTCGAACTGGGGTCCGAAGTTGATGGCGTTTCCCGGCCGGACGTCGTGCCCATCGGTCTTCCACACGAGTTGCATCATGGCGGGGGCAGGCTTGCCGGTATCATCGGACAACACCGTGACGCTCAAGGTGCCATGATCCGGGGTGATGGTCCGCACGGGCAGCAAGGTGGTGGGTTGGCCCGCTATGGCGAATTCGATCTCCATTTCCGTCTTTAATTGCGGCACACGTTCCAGCGATATCAAAGCCCAGGTCGTGCAGCCCGGCGCGACTTCCACCGGCAGACGGAAGTTGCTGTGTTGCGACAGGTCGTAGGTCAACGTAACGCAGCGCGCGGGGCCGTCGCCCGTCCGCACCTTGAAGAGGAACGCGCCCGAGTCACCCGGAAGGGAGATGGGCTCCATTGGGGGCAGGGTTGTCTGTTGACCGGTCACCTCGATGGCGCGTGTCGCGGGGCATGACTCGAGAATGGCTGATAGGCGCGCCGCAATGGCTTCCCGCTTGGTCCGCGCCGCCTCGCGTGCCTCGTCGGTAGTGGCCCGGCGCGTCTCTCGCTGGATTTCGCGCATGTCGCGGTTGATGGCGTCCAGCTCTTCGCGCACCGCCGGCGCGAAGAGATACGAGTGGTATTTGGCCAGCGCCGTGGCCAGGTCGGGCGCACCCGGAAGCGTTTCCGTGTCTTGAGCCCAAAGCGGTCCCGCGCACAGAATGGCGAATGCACAACAACAGGCGATCAGGCTTTTCATGGCGACTATCCCCCGAGTTTTGAATTGGGCTCTTTGCGCTCCGTACACGTCGCGTCCAAGACGCGCAGCGTCCGCATTGAAGCAGAAGGAGGTTTCAATCCCTGAGTTTGCGAAGCCACGGCCCGGATACCGCCCGTGCCTTTGACCGACACGGCGACCATGACTGGCACATCCGCCCACAGGGCGTTGTCCACGAGAATTGTGCTGCCTTTCTTGAACGTGGCGGGTGTCCGCGTGAAGAAGAAGAGGCGGACTGTGTGGGGATGCTCCTCAAGGTCGCGCGAGCCGAGCAAATCGAGCTCAGGATCGTACAGCGGAATCACAGCGCATTCCGCGCCATCGATCATCATGGTTACTGCGGCTTCCGCTTCCTGGGCGATGGCCTCATGGTAGGCGCGCCGTTCGTCCTTCGAGAGTTTGCCATTCTGGTCCTTGTCCATCGAGAGACGTTCCGCCAGAGAGGCAGCGCTCGTGAACATGAATTCAATGGTGAGGTCGATGTTCTTCGGAGAGACGACGGCGGAGACACGCTGTTGGAGATACTGTTCCAGGGCGACATGGCCCGCCGCGGGCAATGCGCATAGCACTCCCGCGAGCAGAAGACCCCAGCACACCCTGCGTTTCACCCTGCACCCCTTTCTCGTTAGTCCGGCGTGCAACAGCGCTTCAGTCTAAGAGGATTTGCGCGTGCAGTCAATCGGGAGTCGGAATCGGACGGATAGGACGGATCGGTCCGAATCCCACATTGCCCCCACAGCGTGGGGGGGCTATACTCCACCCTACGTATGACAACCAAGAACGCCAAAGCACTCGCAGCAATCCTGCTCCTGGCCGTCTGTGCGGCCTGCGGCCCGAAGGGTGGCGATGCCGTCCGGCATGACCACCTCGGGCTTACCCCCTTTCACACGGCCGCCCGCAACGGCGACGTGGAAACCGTCAAGGAGCATCTGGAAAGCGGTGTCCCCCCGGACGTCCGTGACGAGGATGGCAATACCGCTCTCCACCGCGCGGCACGCGATGGCAAACTCACGATCGCCCAAATCCTGCTGGAACGCCGCGCGGACGCCAACGCTCTCACGGGCACGGGGTGGTCGCCAATGCATCTCGCCATCAAGAACAAACGCGATGCCATCGTCGAGCTGCTGCTGCGCTTCAACGCGGACCCCAACCTGGCGAATCCCGATGGGGTGCCGCCTTTGCATGCGGCGGCGCACGCCGACAGCGAAGCGATTGTGCGGTACCTGCTGACCGAGTGGCAGGGCTGGGAAATCCATGAACGCAAGCTCGAAGATGGAAACATCCAGTACGAAATCGTCAACACCGAGATGCGCAAGGCGGATATCAACGGCAAGGATGGGAAAGGCAACACGGCGCTACACCTGGTCCTGTCGGAAAGCAACTATGCGATGGCCATGACGCTCATCGGCTATTCGCCCGACCTCAGCCTGCGGGACGCGCAAGGCAACCAGCCTATCCACATCGCGGCCGCCAAGGCCCCGGCGTATATTGTGCGCGCCTTGATCGAGCGAGGTTCCGATGTGAACCAGAAAGGTGGTGCCGGCCTTACGCCCTACGGCCTGGCGTATCAGCGCGGCGATGCCGAGATCGCCGAACTCATATACTCCCGCGGCGGCCGATGAGCGGCGCCCTCCGCGCCGCTCAGGCGAGCAGTTTGTTCACCACCTTGCCCGCCACGTCCGTGAGCCGGAAATCGCGGCCCTGATAGCGGTAGGTCAGGCGCTCGTGGTCGATGCCGAAGAGGTGAAGCATCGTCGCGTGAAGGTCGTTCACGTGGATGGGGTCCTCGACGATGTCCCAGCCAATGTCGTCTGTCTTGCCAATGACTTGCCCGCCTTTCACGCCGCCGCCCGCCATCCACATGCTGAACGCGAACGGATGATGGTCGCGCCCGGTGTTGGGCTTGCGGAACCCGGCGCGGTTCTCGCCGAGCGGCGTGCGCCCGAACTCGCCGCCCCACACGACCATTGTTGAATCCAGCAGGCCGCGCTGCTTGAGGTCCTTGATGAGCGCGGCGATGGGCTGATCGCACATCATGCAATTGAACGGCAGCCGGTTATCGATATCCTCGTGGTGATCCCAGGTTGCGTGGTAGATATTGATGAAGCGCACGCCGCGCTCGACCAGTCTGCGCGCGAGCAGGCAGTTGGACGCGAACGTCTGAAATTCATCGGGGCCCCCGCTGCGCAGCGATTTCCACTTCTCGCCCTCGGAGCGGTTGACGCCGTAGGCTTCCAGCGTATCCGCATTCTCCTGGGAGAAATCGAAAAGCTCCGGCGCTTCCGACTGCATGCGGCCCGCAAGCTCGTACGTGGCCACGCGCGACAGAATCTCGGGGTCCTGCGGTTCACGGTACCGCATCTGGTTGAGATCGCGAATCGCGTCGAGTCCGAGCCGCTGGCAGTCGTGGGGAAGGTTCGCGGGATTGCTCAGGTGCAACACGGGGTCGCCCTGGTTGCGGAACAGTACGCCCTGATACGTGGAAGGCAGGAAACCGCTCGACCAGTTCGACGCGCCGCCGGTGGTGCCGCGGCCCGCACTTAGTACGACGTAGCCGGGCAGATTCTGCGATTCCGAGCCCAGCCCGTAGTTGATCCACGCGCCCATGACGGGGCGCCCGAAAGTCATGACGCCGGTGTTCATCATCAGCTGGCCAGGATGATGGTTGAACGCGTCGGTGTGCATGGACCGGATGAGCGCGATATCATCCGCGCAAGTCCCGATATGTGGCAGCAAATCCGACAATTCCATGCCGCACTGTCCATAAGGCGTGAACGTACGATGGCAGCCGCGAATGACGGCGGTCTCTTTCTGGATGAACGCGAAGCGCACATTCTCCGTCATGGATTCCGGCAGTGGCTGGCCGTCGAGTTCATTGAGCTTCGGCTTGGGGTCGAAGAGATCGATCTGGCTGGGCGCCCCCGCCATGAAGATGAAGATGCAGGCTTTCGCCTTGGGCGCGAAGTGGGGCGCCTTTGGAGCCAGCGGATTCTCCACTTTTGGAAGCGGCTCATCCGCGTGCGCCAGCACGCCTTCCTGCAAGAGCATCGACGTCAGGGCTAAGCCTCCCAGCCCGCTTGCCGTAGTCGTAAGAAACTCCCGGCGGGACTGAAGAATGCGTTCGAGTCGCGGATCCATGCGTCACTCCCTCGTGGTGAATTCGTCCAGATTCATGATGACCCGCGCGAGGGCGACATAGGCCGCGCGCTCGGGGGCGTCCTTCTCTTCCGGCGTGTGCGCGTTGGCAAACGACGCCGCCAACGCGGAATCACTCTCGAATGCGTGCCGCTGCTCCGTCAGAAACTGCTGCAAACGCGCGAGCTCCTCCTCGCTGGGCGCGCGCCCCATGCATTGGCGGAACGCGAAGCGGATGCGCTGCGCTTCATCCTCGGGCGCTTCCCGGAGAATACGGCCGCCGAGGGCCTGCGCGCACTCGAAGAAGACGGGATCATTCAACAGCGTCAGCGCTTGCAAGGGCGTGTTGGACCGGTTGCGCCGCGGCGTAGCGCTGTTTGCGTCCGGGCAGTCGAAGGCCATCAACATCGGATAGGGCACCGTGCGTTGGAAGAAGATGTACACGCCGCGCCGGTACTTGTCGGGCGCGGGACTATCAATCCACTTGACCTGGCCCGCGTATCCGAGGTCGGCGATGCCGGCGGGCTGCGGCGGGCGCACGCTCGGCCCGCCAATGACGTCATACAGGAGGCCGCTCGCCGCAAGGTAGGCGTCTCGCGTGACCTCGGCCTCGACGTGATAGCGGTTTTGCCGTGCGAGAAGACGGTTCTCCGGATCCAATTCGAGAACATCCGGGCGCACTACGGACGATTGCCGGTAGGTGGATGAGTTGACGACAAGCCGGATCAGGTCCTTCGTGCTCCATCCGCGCGCGATGGCCTCCGTAGCCAGCCAGTCGAGAAGTTCCGGGTGAGAAGGCGGCTCGCAACGTGTCCCGAAATCATCGGGTGTCGGCACGATTCCCCGCCCGAATAAGCGTTGCCATATCCGGTTCACATAGACCCGCGAGGTCAACGGGTTCGCCGGATCCACGATCCACCGCGCGAGGTCGAGCCGGTCGGGTGTTGCGCCGCGCGCATGCATCGGCGGCAACACGGCCGGGGTCGCCGCCTGGACTTCATCGCCCTTGGACAGGAAATCGCCGCGAAGGTGGACAAACGTCTTCGGGGGGTCGGGGTTCCGCACAAGGACCTGCGCCATCGTCTTCGGCGGCTGCGGTTCCGCCTTCAGAAGCGCGTCCAACGGCGCGCTCAGTTCGCGGTACGTTGGGTCAAGATTGCAGAAATAATCGAGGAGCGCGCTCTTCTGTTCCTCTGTCCGCTGGTCTGCGCTGACCTTCAACGCAGCATACACTTGGTCGGAAAACTGGATGGCGTCCGCGGGCAGTTTCGAGGCGGAAAGGCGCACCCGCCCGATATTGTGGCCGCGCCCGTACCGGTGGTCGAGCACAAAAGTCAGGACCGTGCCATCGGGAAATCCGATCGCCTCGTCGGTTTCAAACGTGGCGTAGCGGTCCTCGTTGAAGTTACCCTCGCGGTAGATGGCCCAGCCCGAATTCGTATCGCCATCGACGGCCAGGCCGATTTCCTTGCCCGGCTCCTCGAAGTCCGCCTTCGGCCGCACGAGCTTCACCTGCTGCATCTTGTTCGGGTCGTTCATGGGCGCGGCGTAAAGCGTGAACTCGCCGAGAACGAAATTGCCGTTCTGCGCGCGGCCAGGGCCCTTCTTGGCGAGCGACTCGTGGGTCAGCGCCTGGAGGCGAAATGTCTTAAGCCCCAGTTCCTTGGACCGCACCACGATGGTGTACTTGTCCTCGGGCGGTAGATAGCCTGCGGCCAAGAGGGAGTGGTCTTCGAGTTCGCTGAACTCGGTTCCGCCTGAGGATGCGTAGCTGACAGGGTCGAGTACGGTCCAGCCCTCAGGCGGGACCGTCAGGCCTTTTTCCCATTCCGGGAGTTTTTGTGCGAGCGTGGCGCGATACTCGTCGACCGTCTTGCGCAGTTCCGCGACTTGTCCGTCGAAGCGTTGTTTGGCCTCTCGATACGCCAGTACCTCGCCCGGCATGGGCGCGGGGACGTCTTTTTCCATGGCCGCATTGAAGAAGGCGTAGAAACTGTAATACTCCCGCTGCGTGATGGGGTCGTACTTGTGCGTATGGCATTGCGCGCAGCCCATGGTCAGACCCAGGAACACCGTTGCGGTGGTGTTCACGCGATCAACGTTCTGTTTGTCGCGATCTTCCTCGGGGTCGATGCCGCCCTCCCGGTTGGTGAGCGTGTTCCGGTGGAAGCCGGTTGCGAGCAGGCAATCCTGGTCCGCGCCGGGGAGCAGGTCGCCCGCGAGCTGCTCAACGACGAACTGGTCATAGGGCATATCGCGGTTCAGCGCGTCGATGACCCAGTCCCGGTATCGGTAGGCGTAGGGACGCACTCCGTCCTTTTCGTAACCATCGCTGTCGGCGTAGCGTGCCAAGTCCAGCCAGAAGCGTCCCCAGCGTTCCCCGAAATGCGGCGAGCCCAGCAGGCGGTTCACGAGCCGCTCGTACGCGCCAGGAGTGTCGTCGGCAACAAAACGGTCCACCTCCTCCGGCGTCGGGGGAAGACCGATGAGGTCAAAGTGCAGCCGCCGAATCAGCGTGGCCTTGTCCGCTTCAGGCGAGGGGGCGAGGTTCTGGCCTTCTAGCTTTGCGAGGATGAAGCAGTCGATCTTGTTCTTGGGCCACGCCGCGTTGGCCACCGCCGGCGCCTCGGGCTGAACCGGCGTCGCGAAAGCCCAGTGGTCAGAGGCGACTGGAGCTGGTGTCTCGCCAGCGGTTTCGGGCCATACCGCCCCTGCATCGATCCAGGCTTTCAACACGGCGACCTGCTCTTCCGTGAGCCGGTCGCCTTTGGGCGGCATGACCCTGTCCGGGTCGCCGCCTGAAACCAAGGTGATAAGCAAACTCTCCGAGGACTTCCCGGGGACGATCGCGGGCCCGGAATCTCCCCCCTGGAGGAGGGATTCCTGGCTGTCCAGGCGCAGGCCGTTGCTTTGTTTCTCCGGGCCATGGCAGGAGTAACACCTAGCGGACAGCAGCCCAAGCGGGTCCGCGGACTCATCCGCGACTAGCCTCGGGCACACGGCAAACGTCAGACAGACAAAAAAACACCACCCGGATTTACACATCTTTGGCCAGCCTTGCAGTTCTTGCCAATACGAATCGTGAGTAATCCTAGCATAAATCGCGTGAAGTGCCTAGTCCCCCGGGGAATACACACGGACGGGCACAGACGCACACGGACAGGCACGGACAAACACGGACAGGCAATCACGGGCAGGCTCCACACAGATCCTTACTACGCGGCCAAGCTCCTCGCCCTCCCCGCGCGCGCGCAGGGGGTCCACGAGACCGGCGAGGGCGCCGGTCCCACGGAGCCTTCCCCGCGCGCGCAGGGGGTCCAAGAGACGGAGCCTTCCCCGCGCGCGCGGAGGGGTAAGGTATTGGCTATGGCTAAGGTTGAGGCAGAGAAGCCTTCCCCGCGCGCGCGGAGGGGGTCCACCCCGTCCACTTTGTCCACCCCGTCCACTCACCCTCCCCGCGTGCGCGGGGAGGGAGCTTGAGGTGGGTGCGTTTCCCGCCAGCAACGGTGTTCAGGTAGAATATCGGCTGTCCCTGCCCCTGCACGGGGCGCCGGTCCCGGCGCATCGCGCCGAATGGTGAGTCATAACCCTTGCACGTCAAAGATGATAAAGAAGTCCTGGGCGAGGATGCCGCCCGCGCGACGGCGCGACGGCTACGCAACCAGAACAACGCGCTCGTCCAGCTTTCGAAGATCACGATATCCGGTGGAGCGGACGCGGAGAGCGCCTTGCGCGACATCGTTGAGGTGGCCGCCCGGACCCTGCAGTGCGAGCGCGTGAGCGTGTGGAAGTATGGCCCCAAGGACGAGTCGCTGCGGTGCGCCGTCCTGTACGAACTCAGCAAAGACACCTTCACGCAAAGTGAGGACCTGCGGCGCACGGAGTATCCCCATTATTTCGAGGCACTGCGCGTCGAGCACCGCATTGTAGCGCATGACGCCCTGAATGACCCCCGCACCCGGGAGTTTCGCGACGGCTATCTGATTCCCCTGGGCATCACCTCAATGCTGGATGTGCCCATCCAGGAGGGAACGCGTGTCTTGGGCGTGTTGTGCAACGAGCACGTCGGGACCGCCCGCACCTGGGTGTCCGACGAGGAGAATTTCGCGTCCGCTATCGCCAACCTCGTGTCTATCGTGATGGCCGCGAGCCGCCGCGCCCTCAAGGCCGAGCAGCCATTGCAGCTGCGCGACGCGTTTCAGACCATGGTCGAGCATTCGCAGGACATCATGGCGGTGATTGATGAGGAGGGACGTATCACCTACGTGACACCCTCCGTGCACCGCGTGCTCGGCTATCGCACCGAAGACCTCGTGGGCAATGCCAGCAGCGAGTACGTGCACCCCGACGATCTGCCGGCGTTGCAACAGGCCTACCGGCGGCCGCGCCGGGCCGACGAGGCAGCCCCTGTCGTGACCTGCCGCGTGCGGCACAAGGAAGGTACCTGGCGCTACTTTGAGACCGCGGGCAACCGGCTTCACGTTACGGCCGGCGTGCCGGGCATCGTGCTCAGTTTTCGCGACGTGACCGAGCGCAAGCTCTGGGAGCGGGCCATCCGTGAAAGCGAGCGGCGCAACAGCGCCGTCATCGACAACGCCATGGATGCCTATCTGGCCATGAACGCGTCCGGCATGATCATCGGATGGAACACACAAGCCGAGGCCATGTTCGGATGGCGGCGCGAGAAGGTGCTTGGGCAGCGGCTGTCCTCGATAATCCTTCCGGAAAGCCAGCGCCAAGCCCACGAGCATGGACGCGAGCGCTTCCTGGAAACCGGCGAAGGCCGCCTGATGAACCGGCGCATCGAAATGACGGCGCTCCACCGCGACGGACGCGAGTTTCCGGTTGAACTCTCCATGACGCATGTGCGAATCGGAGACAGCCACACATTCAGCGCTTTCATCCGTGATATCAGCGAGCGGCGCGCCGCCGAGCGCGCGCTACAGGAAAGCGAGGAACGCTTCCGGATTCTCGTCGAACACGCGCCGGAAGCCATCGTCGTGATCGACGCGGAATCCGCGCTGTTTGTCGACTCCAACAACAACGCGCAACGCATGTTCGGCTATGACGCCGAAGAGATGCGGCGCGTCGGGCCGCGCGAGGTCACCTCCGCCAAAGACCTCGCCGGTCAAACCGTTGAAAGCCTGGTCCAGGAGCGATTGAAGCGCGCGCTGGAAGGCGGTGCCCTGAAATTCGAGATCACCTGCCAGCATAAGTCGGGCAGGACTTTCCCGGCCGAGGTCCGATTGGTGCGCCTGCCCGCGACCGGGCGCAAGCTGGTCCGCGGCAGCGTGACCGATATCTCGGAGCGGCGCTGGGCGCAGAAGCTCCACCAGGATTACAGCCGCACCCTAGAGGAGCAAGTCGCGCAGCGCACTCGCGAATTGGAAGAGAAGAACGCCGAGCTGCATCAGGCGCTTGAAAAACTGAAAGACACGCAGCGGCAGCTCATCACGCAGGAGAAGATGGCGTCCCTCGGCGTGTTGACCGCGGGAATCGCGCACGAGATTAAGAACCCCCTGAACTTCGTGAACAACTTCGCGGAACTTACCGTGGAACTCATTCACGAACTGCGCGCCCTGCTGAATCCGGAAGGCGCCACCACGGGGGAAATCGAGGCGTTGCTGCGCGACATCGAGCAGAACGCCGTGAAGATCCACGACCACGGAAAGCGCGCGGACCGAATCGTGCGCGGCATGTTGCAGCATTCGCGCTCGGAGCACATGCGCCAGATCACCGATATCAACGCGCTGGTGGACGAGTACGTGAAGCTCGCTTACCACGGCCTGCGGGCGCGCGACGCGTCGTTCAACATCCGGCTTGACCTGCAATACGACGAGCAAATCGGTTCTATCCCCGTAGTGCCCCAGGATCTCAGCCGCGTCGTTCTCAATATCGTGAACAACGGGTGCTACGCCGCGCACCAGAAGCGCAAAGCCTTGGGCGCGGACTTCCATCCGATCCTGACTGTCCGCACGCGGGACGCGGGCGAGTATGTCGAAATTCGCGTGCGCGACAACGGGCCCGGGATCCCGCCGGAGATCCGCGACAGCATCTTCAATCCGTTCTTCACGACCAAGCCCGTGGGCGAGGGGACGGGTCTCGGCCTCTCGATCTGCTACGATATCATCGTGCGTGAACACCTGGGAGAGCTGATTGTAGACACGGAACCCGGCGCGTTTACGGAATTCGCCATCGCACTGCCCAGGAAACCTCCCCAGAGGACTCGCCAGAAGTCATGAACGTGCTTGTTGTGGACGACGAGGCCGACACCGAATCGCTGTTCCGGCAGCGGTTTCGCAAGGAACTCAAGGCGGGAACCCTGTCGCTCGAGTTTGCGCCTTCCGCGGAATCCGCCCTCGAGTTCCTTGAGCGCGGCACCGCCGATCTGGTGCTGGTTTTGTCGGATATCAACCTGCCGGGAATGTGCGGCATTGAGTTGCTTCGGCAGATTAAGGAACGCTATGCGCATACTGCGGTATATATGATTGCGCCGTTCAACGACGAGGCACGCAGTGCCGAGGTTGAACGGGCTGGTGCGGCTGCGCTCCTCACAAAACCCCTTGATTTCGACGAACTGAAGCGCATGATGTCCGCCCTGTGCCCATGATACGACTGAAGGATCCCGTGATCATGCCCATAAAGCTATTGGTCGTGGACGATGAGCCCGACCTGGAAACCTTGATACGACAGCGGTTTCGCCGGAAGATCCGCGAATCCGAATTCGAATTCGTCTTTGCCCGGAACGGCGTGGATGCCCTGCAAAAGCTCGACGCCGACGGCGATATCGACATCATCCTCACCGACATCAACATGCCGGAAATGGACGGCTTGACGCTGCTCACCAAACTGGCCGAGCACGGCAAGCCGCACAAGGCGATCATTGTCTCGGCATACGGCGATATGGAAAACATTCGCACCGCCATGAACCGGGGCGCCTTTGATTTCCTGACGAAGCCGATCGATTTCAAGGACCTGGAAATCACCCTGGAAAAGACCACCCGCGAGCTGCTCGCGGGCAAGGAAGCCGCGGCGGCCCGCGACCGCCTCAGCGCGGTGCAGCAGGAACTGGATGTTGCCGCGAAGATTCAGCGCTCGATCATTCCCGGTGTCTTTCCCCCGTATCCTGACCGGAAGGATTTCGAACTCCACGCCAAGATGATCCCCGCGCGCTCCGTGGGCGGCGACTTCTATGACTTCTTCCTGATCGACCCCACGCGCCTTGGCTTCGCCATCGGCGACGTGGCCGGAAAGGGCGTGCCCGCCGCGATCATGATGGCGGTGTCGCGGACCCTTGTGAAGGCCACCGCACTGGGCGGTCCTTCCGCCGCGGAATGCCTGCATCAGGTCAACCAGCTCCTGTGCGCGGACTACAGCGCGGGGCTGTTCGTCACGCTCGTGTACGGCATCCTCAATACGGAGACCGGCGAGGTCGATTACTGCATCGCGGGTCATCAACCGCCCTACGTCATCCGGGCCAGCGGCGTGATTGAGCCGGTGGCCCACCCCGGAGGGCTCGTGCTCGGCGTGTCCGCACAGGGCGAGTATTCGGGAGGCCGGGTGTCGTTGCAGCCGGGCGACGGACTCTTCCTCTATACCGACGGGGTCAGCGAGGCGATGAATCTGGAGCGCGAACTCTTCTCGGAGAAGCGCATCGAAAAGGTCCTGCAGAAACACGGCGCGGACCCCATCCACCGGCTGGTGAAAGCCGTGGTGGCCGAAGTGCGCGCGTTCAACGAGGAGGCGCCGCAAACCGACGATATCGCCGTGCTCGCGCTGCGCTACCTCGGCCGCTGAGAGCGGGTCCGCCATGAGCCTGGCCAGCAAACTCTCTCGGGCGGTCCGGCATCCCGACGAGATTATCCCGGCGTTGCGCTGTCTCGCCGAGCGCCGCCACGTCAAGCGGGTTGCGCGGGAGGACGGCATCTACTACGTCTATCGTGGTGAGGCCTACCCCGAATGCCTGCACACCGGAAATGCGGCCTCCCACATCCTGGAGACGGCACAGCGCTACTGCAAAGGTACCGGCCTTGATATCGGCGCCAACCAGTGGCCCTTCCCGGGCGCGACAGGTGTCGACGACCGCCTCGGCGAAAACGCCTACCACCTCGAACGCTTTCCGGACGGTACCTTCGATTTTGTGTTCAGTTCGCATTGCCTTGAGCACTTGGCCCGCTGGCAGGACGCCTTAAGGCTGTGGATCGGCAAGCTGCGGCCCGGCGGTACCCTCTTCTTGTACCTGCCCCACGAATCCATGCTTCTGTGGAGGCCGGGCGGGCCTTGGGTCGGCGGCACTCACAAGTGGGCGCCCACTTGGCAAGTCTTGCTGCCCTTCCTAGAGTCCGAAAGGATGGAAGTCCTTGAACACAATCCCGGACGCGATACCTACTGGAGCTTCCACATCGCTGCGCGCCGCCGCTGATTGTCTGGGCCGCGCACAGATTCCTTGCCAATACATGATAGAGATATAAAACAATTGTCATTTTCGACATACTATTATTCAATTCAGACAATGCAAATGCTGGTTCTGATCGCGCAGCAAGCTGACGCGTCTTTGTCCGAATTCCTGTAAAACGTTTCCCTAAAATAAGTTAGCTTTCGTGAAATTGTTGGCACAATTACTGCTTTCTTCCAAGCCGAGGTTGTGAAAGCCGCCCGATGTGGCGCTTGCCGCAGTGGGTGACAGGCGGCTATCTGATTTGATTCACGGCCTTCCTTTACTTCGGTCTTAGAGGAGATCTGTCTGGTGCTGCGTCGTGTTTTCGCGTTGATGACCTTCTTCGGAGCAATCACGGTGAGCGGAACGATGTTGGTCGCCCAGAGCCCCGGGGAGATCAGCCCGGACGCCTATCCGGTGCCCGATTTCCCGAGCTACACTTCCGTGGAGACTTCGCGCACTGTTTACGAGAATGAGGATCAGAAGTTCTCGATTCCCTTCAGCTGGGACATCGAACCCGGGATGGACGAGGAGTTCCGGTATGCCGGCTCCGCAGCGTATCGTTCCGGCGCCAAGTCCTCGCCGCAGGGAGCGCCCGCAATCGTGCCGGAGCCTGGTACGATGGTGCTCATGGCCGCCGGCCTGGCGGCCTTGGCCGTTCGCCGCATGCGCATCTCCGCATAGCCTACAAGCGCGCCACGCTTGAAACAACCGTTTCCGCGCCAAGTTGAGACCCACCCCGCGCTCTGTTATCTTTGGCGCGCTTGCGCTTGACAGCCAAGGTCCATCGGTTTCATCCCCATGTAGAAGGAGTGTCTCCCCGTGTCCGATTTGCTGACCGTAGAAAGCCTCATTGCGTTGGTGACGCTGACCAGCCTCGAGATCGTGCTGGGCATCGACAACATCGTGTTCATCGCGATCCTCACGGGAAAGCTCGAACCCACGAAGCAGGGCAAGGCGCGAACTATCGGATTGGGCCTTGCCATGGGGATGCGCATTCTGCTTCTTCTGGGAATCAGTTGGATCATGAAGCTGACCGCCCCGCTTTTCCATGTGCTCGAGCACGCGATCTCCGGCAAGGACCTCATTCTGATCGTCGGCGGACTCTTTCTCCTTGCGAAATCCACCTATGAAATTCACGAGCGAATTGAAGGGCATGAGCACACGGACACCACGAAAAAGGCGGCGGCGTCATTCGCCGCGGTCATTGTGCAGATCATGCTGCTGGATATCGTGTTCTCGCTCGACTCCGTGATCACGGCGGTAGGCATGTCCAATCAGATTCCCATCATGATTGCGGCGGTGATGATCGCGGTGGGTGTGATGATGGCCTTCTCGGGTCCGGTAAGCCACTTCGTCATGAGGCACCCCACGATCAAAATGCTGGCGCTCTCGTTCCTGCTGCTCATCGGGGTCATGCTCATTGCCGACGGCATGGGGCACCATATCGCGAAAGGGTACATCTACTTCGCGATGGGCTTCTCGCTCTTCGTGGAGATGCTCAATCTGCGCGCCCAGAAGGTCAGCAAGGCGGCGCCGTCCGGAACTCTGGGTCACTGATGTTGGCGGGGCATTCTCCGGCTGAGGATGGCGTGAAGGACGCAAAGCAGCGCGCCGATTGCCGCGGCCAATAACATGCCTTTGGCCAGCGCGATTGAGGTGAAGAACACGACGATGCTGAGGCCGATCAGGCGCGCATGCGGATTGGGACTCCAGGTCTTGCCGGCGATGATGCACACGGCGAGCGAAACCAGCAGCCATCCCGCGAAGTTGGTCGCGGGGATGCCGTAGTAGATCCCCGGATACTCCCAAACCCAGTACTTGAGAGGTCCCGCGGCCAGAGGATCGATGACCAGGTCGATGGACGTCAGCCAGACCGCACCGGCGCCCACACGCGCCCATGCGGGAAGTGCCGCTTCGCGCAGCATCTCCTGAACGTAGGCGACCAGGATGAACCATGCACACACCATCACGAGCGGCACGCCCACAACGTGCGGATAGAGCGCCTTCGTGTAGGTGTACGTTCCAAACGGGAAGCCCGTGTGAACCCCGGCGATCTCCGCGAGCAATCCCACTGCGCCGCACGCGAGGATGCGCGGCCGATCCTCTCGCGACGCGGTGAGCAATACCAACACCCCCGCGAGACTCAGGAAGAGAGGCGCGGTCCACGCCACGTGCGCGGGCGGTTCGCCCAGGAACCAGTATGCGCCCACGCCTCCCAGCCAGAAGAAAATGTAGGCCGCGCCCAGTGCCGCGAGAAACCGTTTACGCACCTTCATTGCTCCGGATGAGTTCGCTCGTCATGGCTGCGGAAAGCAGTACCGTCGGCGTACCGCCGCCGGGATGCGTGCTGCCGCCGACGTAGTAGAGCCCGTGATAACGCTTGTCCTGGTTGGGCGGACGGAGAAATGCGTTCTTCCATCCGTGGGAGTGGGAGCCGTAGATCGCGCCTCCCGGCATGGTGTAGCGTCGTGCAAGCTGCCGGGGAGTCCACACGCGTTCCACGGCGATAGCATCTTCGATTGCCGGAAATCCCCCTTTGCGCAAACGCGCAAGCACGCGCGCCCGCGCCGACGCAATGTCATTCTCGTTCCACTCATCCCGATCGTTGGCGGGTGCATTCGCCATGATGAAGAGCGCTTCGCCTTCCCCGGGCACGAGACTCCGATCGCTGCGGCTGGGCGCGCTGACGTAAACGGTGGGATCCTCAGGAAAGCGGCGCGCGTCAAAGAGGTCCCGGAATTCATCGGCGTAGTCTCGGGAGAAGTAGACTGTGTGATGATGCAATTCGGGTAGCGAGCGCCGCGCGCCCCACAGGAACACGAGGCCGGACATCGAGCGCTTGCCTTCCGTGAGGGTCGTGTCCTGCGCGTCACCGAGCAACTGCGGGGCAAGGGACGCGTCCCCGTTCATGATCACAGCGTCCGACGCGATGTGCTCACCGCTGGATAGTTCCACACCCTCCACACGCCCGGCACGATGGAGTATGCGCGCGACCGGCGTGGACGTACGGAGCTCCACGCCCAAGTCCCGCGCAACCTCCGCGAGGCTCTCTATGATCCGGTACA
>JADLCA010000482.1 GCA_020847495.1 Candidatus Hydrogenedentota bacterium
GAACGTGGCCCGTCAAACTCGCAGAAGTAGATGGACTGCCAAGTGCCGAAGTGCAGGCGCCCGTTGTGGATGATCACCTGCTGGCTGGACCCCATCATGCTTGCCTTGATGTGGGCCGCGGAATTGCCTTCCGCGTGCGCGTACCCTCCTTCCCAAGGGACGTTCCGTTCGAGAATGAGCTTCATGTCGCGCACCACGTCGGGGTCCGCGTTCTCGTTGATCGTGACGCCGGCGGTGGTGTGCGGCACAAAGATCGTGCACACGCCCTCGTTCACCCCCGACTTCGCGACAATCTGCTGCACGTCCCGGTCGATGTTGATGAACTGGCAGTGGTCGCGGGTTTGCAAGCTTACTTCGTACATCGGTGAATCCTCTTGCGCAAACTTCAGTGACACACCATGATTGGCCGCAATGGGGACCGGATTCAAGTGCACGCCCCGTGGCAATCGCATTAGAACTACCCGTTCCGCTACCGCCACTAAACCCCTCTGGTACCGCCTCTCTTTGGGAGCTATCGCCAGGTGACGGTGATTTAGCGTGAGCTGGGCCCGGGCAAGACGGGTGCGCATCGGCGGTGTTGAGCCGCCGCAATGGCCTGAAGGGCCTAGGTAATCGCAGCCCCGGGTTGGCCCGCGGCACGCGGGACTACCCGGGGTCAGCAGATGCCTCAAGAAGACTCCCTGAAGGGGATGCATAGCTCACGGTTCAATCTGATGAACGGCGCGTTCGGGATTGGCGACTGGCGTCTACGCAACCCTTACAGGGTAGTAAGAATGGGCATCCTGATACCCGGGGTAGGCCGTGGCTGCGCTACGGGCAAACCCCGGCTATGAGTACATAGGCCTTTCAGGCCATGAGAGCATGATGCGACGTCGTCCTCCAGAATCTGCGGCAGGCAGGCAGCCTCTCCACAATGCCCGTGGCTTGACAACTCGCCTGAACTTCCCCCGTCGCATGTCTGGGTAGTGCGTACTGCGGTGCGTTGGTGCACAAGAGTCCCCTCCACGCAGGTTCGAAGTTCTGGTGCGATTGCCCTACCCGCCGCCCCCTGCGGCGGGAAGCATACAGACCGGTCATTCCGATCGGTCTCATCCGTCCTTGGCGTTCCTTCAGTACTCCGCCCGATTCAAGTTACGCAAGCCCAATCGCATGGGCAACCAAGTACTCACCGCGCTGAGGACTGCGATGAAAACGACCGCTGCGGTGAGCGCGTAAGCAAACGTGCGGGCGTGGGCATACGCATCCAATGCGCGCCATTGCATCACGGCCGTCTGCGTGCCCACGACGAGAATGATGTACCCCATGCTTAGGAGGAAGTTCAGCGTCCCCCCCATTCCGGAGACGATCCGCGCCGGATTGTCCTCGTGGAAATTGGGGTAAAGACTCCCCAGGCCAACGGCAAGCCCGGAAAGCCCGAAGTTCGTGACAATGATGCTGTACAGGGAAAGCGCGAAGAAGATGGGCTCGACCCGAAGCATGTAGCAGGAGAGCATGACCAGCGTGATCGTGAAGAACGAGGTCGTGCACACGCTCAACCAGAACTTCTGCCAGACAAGCTGGCGATACGTGAGCGGCGCGAGCCCAAGCACCCAGAACCGGCGGCCTTCCAGACTGATCAGCGGGTACACGAAGCGGCTGGTCAATGTGGCCAGGATGAGCGTGCACGCGCCGATATTCAGGCATACGATCCAGTTCCGGTAGGTGGCACTTTCAAAAGCGGCGGAACGGTCGCGCAGGCTCGCCACGTAGATCGCCATGATCCCGAAGAAGATCACGAATTGCGACCATTGCGCGGGATCGCGCCAGAAGAGGCGGATATCCTTCAGGACCAGCGCGCGCTGCGGCTCGCGCAAGAAACCGAGCACCGGATCGATCCGGCTGAGCACCCCGCGCCCGGGCGGCGTCTTCCTGCTCATGTCGTGCCCAAGCAGCGCCGACCATCCCGGGTAGAAGACGAACTGGGCGAATGCGGCGGAGAGGAGAACAGACATCAGGGCGTTGGACGTGATCAAGAGAAAGTAGAATACCGATTCGCGCGTTTCGCCTTCCGCGGCCGCCAGTACGCCGCGCGAGGCCCAGTGGCTGGGGAGAAGCCAGGATTGGGTCCGCGACATCGCGTCGATGATGCCGGAGATATTTGCGTCGGCCAGATTCACCGAGCGGAATACGTCGCGCAGATACAGGAAGAAGAAACCTACCGCAAGGAGGCCGGCGCCCACCATGCCGCCTCGCGGCAGCCGTGGAAATATCCGCACCAGGATCATCGCAATCACCGCCCCGATGGCAGCCGGGATTGTGACGAACGGCACGTAAAAGGCCAGGGCCGCTGCGTAGAAGCTCCATGGCGCGCCATTCGTGATGCCGTACGCGAGTATGAGCGGCGAGCCGAGATACGCGGAGGCCCAGGAACTGAAGGCCACACACTCGATCAGGCGCGCAATATAGTACTCCCACCAAGGCACAGGCGCCTGAAGCAAGTAAGCCACCTCACGCGAGCGGTACAGCGTAGAGAAGGCGATGAGAACATTCGAAAAAATGAGCATGAAGAAAAGCGCAAGCGCAAACACGGACAAGAGGCGCGACATGATGATGTCGCCAAGACTGATACCGCCGGGGTCCGCGCCGAAACGACGCAGCCAATTGAAAGCCTCCCAGAACCCATAGTAGGCGCCCCACCAAAGCAGAATCGCGGAAACCGAAACTACGGCGATCTTCAGTTTGGATTCGTTGCGCACGGAAGCGAAGTGGTTGCGCACGATGCGGAGCTTCGCCCAGAGCATGGCGCCGGCCCGGGTCATACCTCGTCTCCGCGTGTCAGTTCGAGGAAGACATCCTCCAGCGATCCGGGGTTTTGCGAGAGCGCGAGTATCTCCGGGAGTGTTCCCGTGTGCAGCAGGCTGCCGTTGTGAATAATGCCGATGCGGTCCGCAACGTCTTCGATGATGCTCAGCGAATGGGTGGACATGAACACCGTCATGCCCTCGCGCGTGCGCTGCTTCAAATAGTCTTTCACGAAGCGGATATTCTTGGGGTCGAGCCCGACCCAGGGCTCATCCACGATCACAATCTTCGGGTCGTGCAGAAAGCAGGACGCGAACGAGAGCTTTTGGCGCATGCCGTGGCTGTAGCTCTCGATCAACTGGTCGCCCACGTGGCGGATTTCGAACAACTCGAGCAGCTCTTCCGCACTCCCGTTCAGCGCGGACGCGGGCATCTGGTAGAGACCCGCGACGAAGCGCATGAATTCGCGGCCCGTCAGTTTCTCATAGAGAAATGGCGTGTCGGGAATGTAGCCGATGAGGGACTTCGTCTTCACCGGGTCCTTCTGGATATCGAATCCGCCCAGGACAGCCTTCCCCGAAGTGGGTTTGATCAACCCGGTGAGCATCTTGATCGTAGTCGTCTTCCCCGCCCCGTTGGGTCCGAGGAAGCAGAAGAACTCACCCGCGCCGATGGACAGGTTGAGGGAGTTCACCGCCGTTTTGGCGCCGAACCGCTTCGTGAGGGCCTGGGTGTCGATCATGAGCTGTCAATCGCCTCGCATGCATGCAAATCACTTCGATCATCTTACGAAATGCGAGACAAAAAGGCGAGGCAGGAGCCGAACCAAGACTCAAGAGCCAGCAGGGATGCCGGCGTTCCTGATGCGGCAAATTGCCGTCATTGACTACTTCCTTTTGCGTACCAACGTCGCGGCCTCGCGGTTAAACCGAATCAGAATAACGGTAGGGACGCCCGTTCCCCTTTCTCTGCGGCATGTTCTGGTTCCGGCTACGGTGCGCTAGGCCGTCAAGGCGGCGATAAGCCTGTTCGTCACTCCGTTGCGCAATCGCATGGTGGCCGCGGCGTTTCCAGGAGACCCCGACGTCACGAACGCCAGGGCCAGCCCGCGTGTGGGGTCGGCAACCCCGATGACCGTGTCAATCCCGGCGTGCCCATACGTCTCGGGGGACGCCTCGCTGCCAAACCCAAACCAGCTCTCCTTCGCATCCCCGCGGTGCAACCAGCCCAGGCCCCAGTATTCATGGACAGGGGTGCGCCCCGCTTTCTTGGCCTCGTCGATCTGCGACTCGTACTGGATGCGGTGCATTTCCGCGAGCGTTTCGGGCTTCAGCAGAACTTCGCCCTTCCACACGCCACTGTTGAGGTTGAGATTCAGCAGCGCGAGGATGTCGCGCATCCGCCCGTGCGCCCCTCCCGAGGGATGGCCAAGGAACGGAAAATGTTCCCTGTCCGTGGAGCTGGGGAACGACTTCGGCGGCGGCACGACCGCCACGGAAGCTCTGGACACGTCGGGAAACAGTGTGAAACCGTCCGTCTCAAGCGGCACGAACACCCGCTCCGAGCAGATATCGCTCCACGGCTTGTTATCGCTCACACGCCGGACAACATCGGCCACGAGCAGCATGCCACTGATCGCGTGGTAGGCGGTCTTGCTGCCGGGCTCCCATTCCAGAGGAACCTGCGAGATGCCGGCGATAACTTTCTGCCAACTCTCCTCGTCACCCACATACTCCAACGGAATGCTCGGTATCCCCGCGGAATGGGTGAGCAAGTGCCGAAGCGTCACGCCCTCCTTGCCGTTCGCCGCGAAATCGGGGTTGTACTTGGCAACGGGGTCCTCATAGGTGAGAAGACCGTCTTGCTGGACCATCGCCGCGACCGTGGCCGTGATGGACTTCGTGAACGAGTAGAGCGGAAACTGCACCTCGCCGCTGCACGGCAGACCCTCGCGTTCAGCGCAGGCGTAACTGCCCCAGTAATGCTCGACGAAGGTCTTGCCGTAACGCGTCGCAGAAAAAGCTGCGCCGGGACACGTCCCCGCTTTTAGTTCATCGCCGACAAATTGCAAAACCGCTTCCAATCGCGCCGGATCGACATCGACCGATTCCGGCGACACGCTTCCAGATACGTCGAAGTCCTGTTTGACGGGCTTCGAGCCGGAAATGCCGGCGCCATATGCGAAGCTCCGGTACGCACCCAAACCACCCGCGACAAGCCCCAGGCAAAAAGTACGTCGTCCTATCGAATAGTCCCACATGGTCCCTCTGCTTAGTTCCGAGCGCACTTCAGCTACCCGCCGCGATATTGCGCAGTTCACTTGCCTTCGCCCGCATCTCTGAAAGGTAAACTGGAATAGTGCAGACTTCAATCTTTTAAGACTCACACATCTGAGACACTCACTGCGCAGCCTGTTGCGCTCCGCTGGCCTGAGCTTGGGTGCGCACGGCTTCCAGCATCGCTTGCGCCGCCTCGCGCTGTTCGGGAGTCATGTTCTCCATCTGTGCCGCGCGTTCCTCTTCGGTGGGGCCTTGAACCTCGACTTCCTTATCTCCTCCGCCACAGCCGGTGAAACTTCCCACAATCAATGCCGGAAGAATGAGAAATCGGAACTTTGGAATCATATTAAGATCTCCAGTACCGAATGCCGTTTGAGCCACGTCTATTCCGTTCAAACAAAGGTCTTGCGCCGGCAGGAAGACCACGCGTCCCCCTGCCGACGCAGGTCACAGTTAAGACCAGTCCCATCCGCCGGGGGGTATCAACCGAATCCACCAAAAACGCCCAGGTAGAAATTCCAGAAGTTCGGGACACCGGGAAGGACGGGACCGAAGCCCGCCAGGGACGTAGCTGGCGGCTGAAGAATCATCGGAAACTTCGAGTTTACCTTCAGAAACTCAACATGACCATCCATGTAGAGCACATTAGATCCCCCCGGTACGTGGTTGAAGCGTGCGACGCCATTATCGCCAACTCCCGCGCCTGCACTGTAATTCGTGGCACCGTTCGCATAGCCATCACACATTACCATAATGTTGCTCTGCGCCTGTGCACTGCCTGCCGGATTATTAATATCGGTAATCTCGAATCGCTCGATCCCCTCTCGCAGACGCTTGTACTGAGTAGGAATTGTTGAACCATCATCGTCCGTAAACGCGGGACTGCCGCCAAAGGGCGTTCCCGAGAGGTCCTCAGAATACGGAATTACACCGCTCACTTTGAACGCCCTAATACTTTCATCACAGGTACTATCCACCGCTGCGAGGGCACCGCCGCTATAGTCCTCAATCACAGTCGGTGTTCCTCCCGCAATCCCAAACGTATAGTAGGTGCTGATGTCGATCATCTGGGATTGTGACGTGACGAGGTAGGGCATATACCAATAAGAGATGCCTATCGAGAGCTTACTATGCAGACAGACGGACCGCTGTTCGGCAGTGCCCCCAGTGGATGCTTGGATTCGTTGGATCTGTCCAACGAAGTCCGATTCAATCTGAAGCGAATTACCTACCCAGTCACCGCCGGAATCCGACGGACAACGCAGGATCGCGGGGTCTGTCCAGTATTCCGGATACAACTCTCTTGAGTCGAAAGCGAAATGGTGACTGTTATTCGTCATGTAGTATTCGCCTGCCGGGAATTTTCCACCTTTGCTTTCATTCGCGTACATCTTGTAGATCAGACCGAACTGTTTTAGATTGTTCTGGCAACTTGCGCGGCGGGCGGCTTCCCGGGCCCGGGCAAGTGCCGGCAACAGTATTGCCGCCAGAATACCTATGATTGCGATCACTACCAGCAACTCAATCAGCGTGAAACCTCTCGCTTTCATCAGAAATGCCTCCTGCTGCGTTTCGGAAAGGATTACGTCCACACTACACTTCATTCGCCGGCCTGTACCACAGTTCTATCGACTGGTCTTACTCACCTCCTTTCAGACTAGGCTCCCCTCCACACCCCTCGCGGGCAGGTTCAGGGGGAGTGGCGACACAGTTCAGACACACGGGTACTGCAAATGCCTCGGGCAATCAGCGCGTGAGAGATTGATGGGTGAGAAGCCACCGCAGTCGTCTGACGTACTGCACATTGCCGGACCACTAACGATTCAACGTGACTACTGGTTCAGTCGTGATGTGGGGCCTACCTTGCTGACGTCATCCGCGGCACCTTGCGATGCCCACTGAATCGTTGTCAGAACAACCACACGCACGCACTGAGACATAGTCCATTCCGAGTGATAGCAGCTTCACTCCACATCCCGTGATGTGAATCTAAACCAGATACCGATTTTTGTCAAGAGGTCTGAATGGGTGTTCTTGGCGGGTCAGCTGATCGGAGCAAAATGTACGCGAGTACAATTCGTGCTCGCGGAGTGTGGGACTGTCTTCCAAGAAGTGGAATCGTTACCGCACGGGCAGGGACTACATTCCCTCATCCACCATGGCCGCGACACTCCCGGCGTCAATACCGGGAACCGCGAGGTTTCCGAGGGTTTCAAGGACGATATCACGCAGTTTGCGTGTACGTTTCCGCGCAGTGACGATGGCGTGTCGATCTGAGCCCAGATGAATCCGGGTGGTGTGAAAGTTGCGCGCGCGAAGCCAGGTGGAAATGGCTGGAGGTTCCAGGTGAACTCCCTCCGCTTGCAATTGCCCAGCCGCGATGCGCGCCAGTAGCGAGCCTCCGTCGCAGAGTGCACTGTGTGCAAGACGCAATGCTGAGTCGAGACCATTCCACTGGGTGAGGTCCGAGAGGATCACGGTGTCCGCATTTCCGTACCAGCTTTCCGGCGTACCGGCATGCACTTCATCGTAAGAGCCGCGCCGCTGCTCCCGGAGTAACGCATCCCGCGCGATCCCCACGTAGCGCGTCGCGCCGCGGCGGCGCAGTGCGTACTTGGAGCTTTCGAACTGCATGCCGACGTCGAGAACGGCCCCCGGCAGTTTGGGAAGATGCATGCCCAGTGAATCACTCACCACGCTGGGCGCGGGCGCCTCGCCGTCAAAATCGGGAAAATGGAGGCGTACCACCGAAAGGACTTCGTTGACGCGGTGAGAGTAGGTGTGCCGCGCGAGCACTTCCTCCCTTCCCTGCCGCGCCAGGGCTTCGCGCCCTGGTTCGTCATCCAGATAGTGGCGAACCTTGCCGGCAAGGTCTTCGTCAGAATCGTACACGATGAGGTGCTTGCCTTCCTCAAACAGATCGAGCATTCCGTTCGCTTCGCTGGCGCGGTTCGTCAGCAGCGGACACCCCATGGCGAGAGCCTCGAAGATGCGCATATTCAGGTCTTGCACGGCCGAGTGGTTAAAGGTCAGGCGTCCGCTCGACACGATGCGGCACAGTTCGCCGCCGTGCACACTCTCTCTGGCCAATACGGAGAAGCCTTGGGACAGGAGCGTCAGCAGGCGCGCGCGTTCCTGATGCACGGCCGAACTGGCCGCGCCAGCAAACGAGATGTCATAGGGTCTCTCCATCTCGACGGGATAGTGGACATCGGGATCGCAGGCCAGCGGCAGCCAGTAAACGTGGCGGGAGCCTGTGGCGCGCAGGTGCGGGACGTAGGCGCGCTGTGCCGCGAAAACCAGGTCATAGTGAATGGCCTCGTGGTAGTCCATGAGACACTGCCAAGTATCGATGCTGAGATAGACGGTGGGGCAGCCCAGACTTGCGGTGCGGGTGAGCATCGGAGTGCCGCCCCCGGAAATCGCCACCACGAGATGCGGCCTCCATCCCTCCGGCAGGACCTCGTTAAGGTCCTGCAGCGCGCCGAGGTCGGCGTCGATGTCATTGGGCACAAGCATGTGCGCGAGGTGGCTCTTGCCCCAGCTATTCAGCGTTTCCTGGCCGGGATTTGGGCCCACGGTGATGACCTCGCATGTCTCGCGAAACGCCTTGACGTAAAGCGGAAACCACGCGAAGGGGTTGGCTTGTCC
>JADLCA010000483.1 GCA_020847495.1 Candidatus Hydrogenedentota bacterium
CCAGGAGCGGCGAGACGGCAGCAGCGACGTATGGAAGTTTACAAACCAGATCAACCAGGGATGCAGCGTGGGGGAGAAGGTGCGCACCATTGAAGAGATCTGGCGCGTCATCTACTCCGACGGCGCCCTCGACGGCCACGAAGACTACCTGGTCCACAAACTCGCGCGGCTCTTGAACCTCACCCACCCCCAACTCATCACCGCGAAGATGAAGGTGCTTGGAGAGCTGCGCTCTTAGGGTCTAGGACCTTGGTTTGACCGCACTAAAAAGAGGCCCCGGCGGATATCCGTCCGGGGCCTCTACATTCAGGGACTTGGAGAACCCTAGCAGGGAATCTCCCAGCCTTTGCGGTACTCCTTGCTGACAATTGCCGCGGGATCCGGCACGTCCATGACAACGCCCTTGACGTTGTCCCAATGGAGCTTCTGACCGGACTTCACCACGAGGTTGCCGAACTGGACCATCTCGGTGAAGGGGCCCGCGTACGCGAAGTTCGAGCAGGACTGCACGCCAGCCTTAATGGAATCGAGCCAGTTCTTCGCATGGTCCTGATCCGGAATACGCGGGATTGAGGGGTCGGGGAACTTGTAGTCGAGCATCTTCTCGTCGGGCATGAGGCGTGCCTTGCCGCCGTACTCGCCGCAGGTGAGGATGCCGTTGTCGCCGATCATGAACGAGCCGTTCATGTCGCCATCGCCCAGGATCTGGCCGTCAGGAATGCCTGCGGGCCGCTTCGGACGGTTGTAGGTCTTCTCACCCGTGTCCTTGTCCCAGTGACCGTCGTACCAGTAGACATCCACCGGGGGCATATCGCCGCGCGCCGGGAACGAGTACTTGATGGTGGACACCAGCGGGAAGGTCTGCGTGTTGCGTCCTTCTTGCATGACCACTTCCACGGTGTAGTCCGTGGACTCGACCAGCTTCAGCGCCCAGAAGACCGGGTCCATGATGTGGCAGGCCATGTCGCCGAGCGAACCGCCGCCGAAATCCAGCCACGCGCGCCAATCATGCGGGGCATACGCCTTGTTGTACGGACGCCACGGCGCGGCACCGAGCCAGCGATCCCAGTCGAGGCCTTCCGGCGTGGTCTGGGGCTCCATCGGATCCGGGCGGCCCTGGTTGGCCCACACGGGGCGATGCGTCCAGACGTGGGCCTCGCGGACGGGACCGATCGCGCCCGACCACACCATCTCGCACACTTGCCGCGCGCCGTCGCCGGAGTGACCCTGGTTGCCCATCTGGGTGACGACGTTCATCTCTTTCGCGGTATTGGCGAGCAGGCGCGCTTCCGCGACGGTGTGGGTGAGAGGTTTCTGGACGTAGACGTGCTTGCCCAGTTTCATGGCCATATACGCGGCAGGCGCGTGCGTGTGGTCCGGCGTGGAGATGGTGACTGCGTCGATCTCCTTCATCTCTTCGAGCATGTTGCGATAGTCGTTGTAGCGCTTCGCGTTCGGGAGACGAAACGTGGCTTCCTCGGCGCGCTTCCAGTCGACGTCGCATAGGGCGACGACGTTCTCGTCCTTGCACGCCATGATGTCGCCAAGGCCCTTGCCGCCCGAGCCGATGGCCGCTACGTTCAACTTCTCGTTCGGAGACACCTTGCCCGGCACGACCTCCGCCGTGTTCGGAGCCGCCGCTGCCCCAGTAAACGTCAGGGTTGCCGTAGTCGTGGTTGCGGCAAGAAATGCCCGACGTGTCAGACTGCTGTCGCTCATACCCATGTTCCTCCCAGTCGTCCCAAAAAACGGTTGCTGTATCTTCCTCGGGGTAGCGCTCCTCTGGCTTCCCACACGGGGAGTCCGCAGTATACGCCCAAAGGGATGCCGCAAGCCAATCGGCATCGCCCCGCCCGAACGGAAATGGTGCAGGCCGGGCGCAACGATTTCGTGAAAGTGGCGCGTGACGAGGAAGGACTGCATATCCGCGTGCATTTCCGTGCCCATCTGCCTGCATAGACGCCAAAGGCGCAGACGCAAGGAGTACGAACACGCACGGTCAGCTCCGGCAGGGGCGACGGTTTATCGCAGCGGGTGGAGCCGCTGGCGGAAGCCCGCAATCCGACCCCCCACGACACACCCCGGCGAGGCGGCAGTATGCTTCTCCCCGTGACCTGAGAAGACAACAATGATGCAAGACCTGTCCGTTGGCTTTGATCTCTTCTCGCTCGGTCTCGAGCCACTCATGATCTGCGCAGCCTCATCGACAAAGATTCCGCAAGCATCAACAAAACGACGTAAAGCATCAAAGCCCCGAAAAGCGACAACATCCAAATCACGGTGGACAGGTCCCAATCCCACCAGAGATTGGCCGACGCCAAGTATGCTGAAAGGGGTGACAAGCTAGTCAGCCAAGTGGCATCACTTAGGAGGTAATCTGGCCCAGGCCAGCCTACCTCGTTCAGCGCGACCATGCCCGGCATCAGAGTAGCGCCGGTCCAAATGCCAAAAGACCAAATGAGATTCTCTATCCTGGTCCTGCCCAGACGATATCCAATCAGTACTGCAACCGCAGCACAATATGCGACAATAACGACCGTCGCAAAACCCTTCACAAGCAACTCTAGACTCACAGGCAGCACTATTAGCGGTATGAGAAACAGGGCAATGCTCCCTTTTGCGAAAGCCCAAAGGGTCGAGCGAGCGATCTCGTGAGCTACAAATAGAGATGAAATGAAACGAACTCTAAGGGAATGCTGCACGTTTGTACCAGAGAAGGCTTTCGAACACATTGGGAATGTCGCCGCGCTACATAATACTATGGTTCCTGCAAGCAATGCTTGCAGTAGCATTATCATCATGAGCAAACAACGGAACGGTTCCATTCCCGCAGCAAGGAAAAAGAACGCAATAGCCAAGAGTGGGCCGCACGCAAAGAAGAGCCACGCGCCTCCGAAGCGGAAATGCGGAATAATCCTCTTACTCATGGATGTAACCTTCACAACAAGCCACTATCGGGGTGAGCCCGGGCACTTCCGTGTTCGTCGGTGATGTCAGAACTTAATCGTCTGCGTCTTCTGGTTGATCTCCAAGGGCATGCCGCTCACGGTTACGTCCACGAGGTATTCGGTGTTCTTTTGAAAGCCACCCCATGTGGCCGAGCAGCGGCCGCCTCACCCATACTCGAAGCGGCCCTGGGCGACGATTTCTCCATCGGATTTGCGCAGCCGGTAAGTGGGCGCCGGGGGTCTGGAAGCCGCTCCGATCGGAAACACCTGCGACGCGTCCTCATTCCAAGTCCCGATTAGCGCAAAGTTCAGCGCGGCGACTTCCTTTTCAGGGCGTCCCAGAAGTGATCCGAAAAGCCCGGGCCCCACCTTCACTACGGACGCCTTGACCCCCGGAGCGTAAGGGCCGCCAATGCTCAATGCGGCATTTGTTCCCTTTTGCACGCTCAACACGGGGCTCTTGTCCGTGCCAAGGGCGCACACGTACCATCGCGCGCCTCCCTCGGCTTTCTTGACGAGTTGATATTGATCGAGGGTGTACTTGCCGGGAGGCAGAAGAACGCGCTTGCCGGGACGGTAGAGCATTACGTTGGGGGATGCGTCCGAACCTTTGAGAGAAAGCCGCTCCGTCTCGAGCCCAATGTCGACCGGCGCCATCTCGCCGGCGTAGGGCTTGAGTTGGAACCGCTTCGCTTCGTAGTCGAGACGTACCTCATACAATTTCCCGTTTAGACCCAGAAGCTTGGGAACGACTTGATAATCGGTATAGCCTTCGTAGCTATCCGCGGTGAAGTACCAATTCTCGTGCTTGGAAGCGCTGGCGCGTCCCGTTTGCTGCACGTCCTCCACCCAGATTTGAAAAGTATAGTTCTGGCCGTCCAGTGCGAATTCGCCCTTGGCCATCAGGAACAGCCCGGGATCCTCGCGCACCATCTGAATTGAAACGTCAACTCCGTCAGCCGCGCCCGCGAACCCGGAAAGGACCGCGCACGCGAACACAAACACTCCCAGAGAGAACTTTCTTGCCATGGCACTTACTCCCCCGATGTGTGAACTGACCCGAAATGACTCTCCCCCGAATTGCTGGTCCCGAACAATGCCGCCGAAGCTTCAAGGGTAGTGTACCACTTCGGAAGCACTCCGTCACGAAAAATACTCCACTTTGTTCCGGAGTATTGGCGGGTGGGCGGTCACACAGCCGGTTCGAACCATCGCGTGACCCTTTCATTCGCCCTTCCTTTGACCGGTTTTGTCCTGCTTGTTATGCAATCCGCACACAAACGGAGAAGTTCCGTGTGTCTTTCTTGGCCAAATCCGGGGGGGAGCAAATCCCTCCAACCCACAAGGGGAGTAAGTGGATGAGCATGTTGAGCAGGCCGAACGAGTTAGCAAAAGGCGACGACTCCAAATTGGATACACCATCTCCGCACGGATCGTGCTGTTCTTTGGGTTGTTCATGTGCGGGATGTTGTATACTTTGAGAGAAGTGATATGGGGTGGGTCTATAGCGGCTGAGAATACGATAAGATATGGGAGTTGACGAGGAATGGGCGTCAAATGGGGATTCTGGGAGGGTGTGGCAGCCGGGGCCACCCTTGCCGTCCTGATGGGACTCGTGATCGCGACGGTTTACTACGTTGAACACCCAAGCGCCGAATGCGCGCCGGGCCGCCGCGCACGTCGCCCGCTGCGTGCGCGCTGACTCCAAGCGCTGCTACGCACGAAGAAGCCGACAGGGATGCCGGCGCTCCCAGTACTGCAGAAGCAAAGTGTCTCCACTATTCTCGAAGGAGATGTGGAATGGACGTTGAACAAGCGGAGCGCATACGCAAGAACCGCCGTCTTCGCGGCGCTTTGTAGGGCGGGATTTGTTCCCGCCTTCTTACCCTTTTGACTATGCACTGGAAGGAAACGAATCTGAGACTTGGACAAGCGTCATGGCTTCGGCAAATGGAATTGGAGAAGACGCCGGCGCCGTTAAGAAGGCGGGAACAAATCCCGCCCTACGTGTTGCGCAGCATCTCGACCGTCCCTGCCGATACCCAGACTGTGTTTTGTGCGATTGCCCTGCGTATCTAGCCCCTTGCCGCACACCACGCCCCGTGCTATTCTTCCCTCATGCAGCACTAGAGCAGTTTACTTTATTATGCCTACGATGTTAGAATGTGGGCATGAGAGCAACGTCCCTGGACCTTCGAAAGCGTGTCGTGGCCGCACGCATGGATGACGGCCAATCAATGGGGGAGATCGCCA
>JADLCA010000484.1 GCA_020847495.1 Candidatus Hydrogenedentota bacterium
AGTTCTCTTTATCCCACACGCTGATTGAGTAGATCGCTTCGATTTCCTTGCGCACGGCCTCGGGATTGAGCACCCACAGCATCTCCCACTCGGGCAAGGTGTACTCCAGTTCGTGGCGGGTCGCCACGATGACATCGCGCACGCAGTTGTAGGACATGTGCTCGCCCCACGGAAAGACGCCGGTTGTCGTGCTCGGACATTCCGTCAACCAGTACGAAAGGTACCGTTCCGCTTCATCGCGGTATCGCGAATCGTCTGTGAGCCGGGAAAGGCCGTGGAAGGCCCGCAGCATGGGCATATCGCGATACAGATTGCAGCCCTGGGCGGTCATCACGTAGTCTTCCGCGTCCCAGTACGACTGCCACGTGGGCGGCTTCTCTTCAACGAGGCGGCCGGTGTTCGGATCAATCGCCGCCACCCACAACGGGGTGCGGCGCGTTCCGTATTGATCAGGCGCGGTGCGCATCAGCGTGTCAGCCGTCGACCTCGCAAGGTTCAGCCACCGCGAATACGCCCAGCCGCCTTGAACGGACTCAGGGCTATCGCCAAGGCGGAATTCATCCGCATAGGCCGATATCAATGCGCACAGCGCAACAACCACGCACAGACGCAATAACAACGCATGTCGGTACATGAATACCCCTTTCGGCTCGACTCTGTGAGAGGACATGCACGGGAGGAGCGCCTCTGCAAAGGCACAGCGCGAGATTCCCCCCGAAGCAAAGCGCCCATCGTATCAGACGAGACACGCACGCCGCATCCCAATCCCCGTGCCCTGATTGTCGGAACGCAGCACGAGACTTGTACGTGGCCAGCGGAGAACGCACCGATAGCGAAAATCGAGTGGTGCCCTGCAAGTCCCTTGGTCAACCGAAAGTAGCCCAGTGCTCCCCTGCAAGTCCCGTAGGGACAATCGAAAGCAGCCCAGGATTTCAATCCTGGGTCTTCTGTTTCCTCCCATTCGAGCAGTCCCGGAGGGACGGCAGGACCCATCATGTGGCATCACACATCTTTCTCAGACGGCTCATTCAACAGGAGGGAACGTACCCGGCCCGCGACTGGATCTCCGCTTTCTGCCGTCCCTCCGGGACTGGACCCAGGGGGTGGTGCCGGCTAACCCAGGACTGGAAGTCCTGGGCTATCTTCGGTTGTCCCTACGGGACACAAGACGCAGAGCGGTGGATGCTGAGCAGTGGGCATATCACAGGCACGCGGCGCCGGAAAGCAGAAACGGAAGGCTGCAGCTCCGCAGCAGGTGGGAGGCCTGTGTTATAAGGCAATCAGACTCAGTTGTTCCTTGAGGTCACCTCCATCTGAAACACGCTCTGGCGGTATGGTGTATGATAGGAAATGGGCTTATTTCGCCGAGGGGGCGGTTGCGAACCCTTGGGAAGCGCCCTAATGCAGGGACCACCTCGTGTTTGAAACGCAGGTTCTTAGAGGCAACCAAAGCCTTGCCCTGTGATGCAGACGTCGAAGGTGCTTTGGAGCGTGTGTACTTTGCCTACAAGAACGACAGGGGCATAGCGGAACCTGATGCAGGGTGCCTCATTAGCGAAGAAGAAGCTCGCCAAATAATGGCGACATAGCCGGAGTAGATGGGTGCATCTTTCACGTCTGGTTTACAGGTATATTAAAGTCCATTAACCCGATGGTTGCGAAGCGCATGTGCAGAGATTCTGAGTTTGTGGTTGGTACAAGCTACGTATGGTCGACATCATGTCACTAGAGACACTTCTTTATCATTACACGACGCCCGATGGATTGATTGGAATTGTCGAGTCAAACACGCTTTGGGCAACGAACGCCCTTTATCTCAACGACTCACGTGAGCTCGCGGAAGGCATGGGGATGGGACGGGAGCATCTTCGCGCTATGCTCAGAGCCGTGGAAGATCCTGCCAGGATCGAGCGCATAGAATGGTTGCTCAACCAAGTGCACGATTTTGGCGAAGCGGGACGTACAAAGCCCGTGTTTGTCTGTTCGCTCACTACACAACATGATCAACTCAGCCAGTGGCGCGCTTACTGTATGGGGGGTGGGTTCGCAATTGGTTTTCCTTTAGACCAATTGCGAGCGTGCACTGAATCGCAGCGTTTCGACCTGCATGAGTGCAACTACGTGAGGGCAGAGCAAGAAGCTCTGGTAAGCGAGATTGTAGATGCCGTTGTACGACCGTGGGTTTATACAAGTCAATTGCCGGTTATGGACGATGATAGGCGTTTCAAAGTAAGTATGACGTTCGCATTGGAGCTTCTTCGGATCGCCCCGAGGCTCAAGGATGACTCCTTTTTGGAAGAACGCGAGTGGCGCATCATCTCTCAGCCCGATCGCCCGTATGAGGCTGAGAATCGTCTGTTCCGTTCCAGGAATGGACTTGTGATTCCGTATACGACAGTTAGTCTTCCTGACAGCACGGATTTTTGGGGGAAAGTGCATATCGTCGTTGGGCCAAGTCCACATCCCTCTGAATCCAAGAGTAGCGTGTACGAGCTTGTTCGTCGCTACCGAGGAGTTGCAATTGCCATAGAAAACAGCCGTGCCTCATATAGAGAGTGGTAGGTGCGCGCTAGATCCTTGGGATGAATTCCTGTCCCACTTTCGCGTAAATTGCAGAGCGTGCGGAGAAGTTGTCTGACTCGGATAGCGGTATTACCACTCTTGGGAGAGTTGGTTTCTTCCACCGCCCAAGGTTTCCTACACAATCCTCTCCGCCGCGGCATCCCAGCGCACTTCCCGCTTTTGCTTGTACGACTCCACGCTCATGAGAAGCGTCACCACTTCGATGAAGGCCTCGTCGATGTTGCACTTCGGGCGTTCGCCAGTGCGGACGCAACGCAGGAAGTCCTGCATGTGGGTCGGCCACTGAGGGGTTTTGCTGGGGTCGAAGCGTTCGACGGGTTCGAGGACGTTGCCCTGGAAGGGATACGCGGGTTTGTCGTCCCAAATGCCATACGTCACCGCATCCTGCCCAATCCCGTTGAACGTGAGCCGCCCGGACTTGCCGATGTATTCCGGGGCCTGCTGGCGATTGGAGTTCATGCACCCCTCGAAGGTGACGGTGCAGTTCTGCTTCTCGAAGGTATAGGCAGCCAGCCAGTTGTCGGGGATCTCGCGGTCGTCCTTGTAGTACGTGAGTTGGCCCGTGCACGCGCAGGTGTCCGGAATGCCCCAGCCCAACACACACTGTACGTGATCCATCTCGTGTGAGAGCAGGTCGCCGGCCTGACCGGTGCCGTAGGCCCAATAGCAGCGCCAGTGCCAGAAGTGGCGCTCGTTGAAATCGATCTTGGGCGTTGATCCAAGCCAAGCTTCCCAATCCAGTTGCTTGATGACCTCGTTCGGATCCGGCCGATCCCACCACGTGTAGTTTCCGTACCAGCGCCAGGGGGCGCGTTCCAGCGTGCCGTTGAAGAAGCGCCCCGTCTTGACCAACGTGATCGGGCCAAGCCTGCCGCCTCGCATCAGGTCACCCGCCGTGGCCGTCGCCGGGTGCTGGCGGCCCTGATGGCCGAGCTGGAAGACAGTGTTCTGCTTGCGGATGACCTCACGCATGCGCTTGGCCGAATCCACAGACATGGTCAGGCCCTTCTCGCAATAGACCGCCTTGCCCGCATTGGCCGCGTCGATCGCCATCTGCTCGTGCCAATGATCGGGCGCGGCAATGATCACGGCCTCCACATCGGGGTCCGCGAGTAAGTCTTGATACTTCGTGTACTGCTTGGCATCGGGATTGTTGCACGCTTCGATGCCCCGCTGCAGGTGCGGTCCGTACACATCGCACACAGCCACGACCTTTGCTTCCGGGATGTTCCCCGTATACTTGATGAGGTCCCAGCCGCGTGTGCCCGTGCCAATATGTCCGACCCGCACGGGATCGGCCGTCGGCTCGGCGCCGCGCAACACGGCAGGCGCCACAATCGACGCCACGCCCGCGGCCAACAAACTCCTACGCGTCAGGGAAGGTGATTCCAACATTTCGA
>JADLCA010000485.1 GCA_020847495.1 Candidatus Hydrogenedentota bacterium
ACCAGGGCCGCGGCGACGTGAAGTACCACTTGGGCCATCACACCGAATGGACGACGCAGAGCGGCCACAAGGTGCATATCGCGCTTGCGTTCAACCCGAGCCACCTCGAGTATGTGAATACCGTGGTGATGGGACGCGTCCGCGCGCACCAGGACCGCACCGGCGACTTGGCGCGCACGAAAGGCATGGCCCTGCTTATCCACGGCGACGCGTCCTTCGCGGGCGAGGGCATCGTTCAGGAGACGCTGAATCTCAGTGAGCTGGAAGGGTACACCACCGGCGGGACGCTGCACGTCATCGTGAACAATCAGATCGGGTTCACCACGAATCCTTCAGAGGGGCGGTCGAGCGTGTACGCGACAGACGTCGCGAAGATGCTGCAAAGCCCCATCTTCCATGTGAATGGCGAGGATCCCGAGGCCGTGGCCACGGTCGTCAATCTTGCAATGGACTTCCGCCGCTCCTTCCGGCGCGACGTGGTGATCGACATGTACTGCTACCGGCGCCGCGGGCACAACGAAGGCGATGAGCCTGCGTTCACGCAGCCGGTGTTGTACCGCGCCATCGAGAAGCGCAAACCGGTGCGGGAAGGGTATCTCGAACACTTGCTGACCCTCGGCGGGGTAACGCGCGCGGAGGCCGAGGAGATCGCCGTGCGCCGCCGCGAGATTTTGGAAGAGGAACTGGCCGCGGCGCGCCGCGAAGAGCCATTGCGGGCCCCGAGCGTGTTGCGCGGTCTCTGGAGCAACTACAAAGGGGGTCCCGACCGGGACGTTCCCGAGGTGGATACCGGTGTGCCGCGCGAACGGCTGTTGAGTCTGCTGGAGACCCTGACGAAGCTGCCTTCCGGTTTCCATCCGCACGCAAAGATCGAGCGCATTCTCGAGGCACGCCTCAAGATGGCCCGCGGCGAAGAGCCGCTGGATTGGGCCGCGGCCGAGGCACTGGCCTTCGCCACTCTGTGCACAGAAGGCACCCGCATGCGAATGAGCGGCCAAGACAGCCAGCGCGGCACCTTCAGTCACCGGCACGCCGTGCTGCACGACACGGAAGATGGTCACTCGTATATGCCGCTTCAACACCTGGCGAAGGACCAGGCCCCAATCGAGATCCACAACAGCCCGCTCGCCGAGGCAAGCGTGCTGGGTTTTGAGTATGGCTATAGCATTGCGTACCCCGACGGGCTGGTGATTTGGGAAGCGCAGTTTGGGGATTTCTTCAACGTCGCGCAGGTGATCATCGACCAGTTCATCTCCAGCGCTGAGGACAAGTGGCGCAGCCTGTCCGGCTTGGTGATGTTGCTGCCGCACGGCTTTGAAGGGATGGGACCCGAACATTCGAGCGCCCGCCTGGAGCGCTTCTTCTCCTTGACGGCCGAGGACAATTTCCAAATCGTCGTTCCCACAACGCCGGCCCAGATCTTTCACCTGCTGCGGCGTCAGATCGTGCGCACGTGGCGCAAGCCCCTGATCGTGATGACACCCAAGAGCCTTCTGCGCAATCCCGCGGCGGTCTCGCCCGTCGATGATCTGGTCAATGGCCGCTTCCATCGGATTCTGCCGGATACAAAGGGAATCGTGGGCAAGGTCAATCGGATTCTCCTCTGCACCGGCAAGATCTACTACGAGCTTGCCGAGGAGCGCGAGAAACTCAAGCGGGATGATGTCGCGATCCTGCGCGTGGAGCAGTTGTATCCGCTGCAACCCGAAGACTTGCAAGCCGCGCTCGAGCCGTACCCGGACAACACCCCCGTGTTTTGGGTACAGGAGGAGCCGGAGAACATGGGCGCGTGGCGCCGGATGCGCGGGAAGTTCGGCTACATTCTACTGGGACGCCTGCCGTTCTACGGGATCTACCGTCCCGCCTCCGCGAGTCCGGCGACCGGTTCGGCCAGCAGCCACAAGATGGAACAACGTGAATTGCTGGACCAGGCCTTTGGCGAGTGCCTGGGCTATTCGCGCTGAATGCGCCGCTTCATGTGCAAATCGAAGAAGCAGGGAGAAGATTGACCATGGCCGTTGAGTTGAAAGTTCCGGCGGTAGGCGAGTCCATTACCGAAGTACAGATCGGTCCTTGGCGCAAATCCTCCGGGGACTGGGCGGACCGGGACGAGTCCCTCGTCGAGATCGAATCCGACAAGGCGACGGTTGAACTGCCCGCCCCGGTCGCGGGGGTGATCGTCGGCATTCTGAAGAAGGAAGGCGAAAAGGCCGAAGTGGGCGAAGTCATCGGTTACATGGACGAAAACGCCAAACCCACCGACGGGAAGAAGGCCACGGAACCTGCGGCGAGTCCCGCTCCCGCGGTGAAACCTCCGTCTGCCCCGCCGGCCGGAATCTCGGTCGAAGTGAAGACCGCGGCCCCGACCTCCAAAGCTGCGCCGCGCATTTCTCCTTCGGCACGCCGCGTCATGGCCGAGCACGGGCTCGACGCCAATGACGTTGAGGGCACAGGGCCGGGAGGCCGTGTCCTGAAAGAGGACGCTGTGGTGAAAGCGAAAGAACTGGCAACGCGCAAGGCGCCGGAGCCGGTTCAGCCGGAACCGGCCGTTCGCCCGGTTTCGGGCTCGCGCGACGAAGAAGCCGTGCCGATGACGCCCATGCGGCGCCGCATCGCGGAGCGGCTGGTCGAGGCCCAGCGCACGGGCGCGCTGCTTACGACCTTCAACGAAGTGGACATGAGCGAAGTGATCGCCCTGCGCGAGGAACATAAGGCGGCGTTCCAGGAACGGCACGGCGTGAAGCTCGGGTTCATGTCGTTCTTTGTGAAGGCCTGCGTCGAGGCGCTCAAGCAGTTCCCCAAGGTCAACGCGGAGATTCGCCACAGCGATATCGTGTATCACCACTACTACGACATCGGCATCGCTGTCGCTGGAGGCAAGGGACTTGTCGTTCCGGTGTTGCGCAACGCGGAGACGATGTCCCTTGCGGACATCGAGAAGGCGATTGCGGATTTCGGCGCGCGCGCCCAGGAAAACAAGATCGGCTTGGACGAACTCGAAGGCGGCACCTTCACGATTAGCAATGGTGGAGTCTTTGGCTCGCTGCTCTCGACGCCCATTGTGAATCCACCCCAGAGCGGCATCCTCGGCCTGCATGCGATCCAGGATCGCCCGGTCGCGCGCAACGGCCAGGTGGTGATCCGCCCCATGATGTATATCGCGCTGAGCTACGATCACCGGCTTGTGGACGGGCGCGAGGCAGTATCCTTCTTACGGCGCGTGAAGGAGTCCATCGAAAAACCGGCGCGCCTCTTCCTGGAGATATAGGCGCGCGCATGATTCGCTTCGCACAAGGCCCCAGACTGGCCCTGATTGTCTGCATTATCCTGACCACCGTGGGTTGCGATCAGGTGACGAAACACGTCGCCCAACGGAACCTGCGTCATTCGCATGAGACGATTCACATCCTTCAGGACATGTTTTATCTGAGGTACGCGGAGAACACCGGGGGCTTCCTCAGCCTGGGCAGCGGCCTGCCGCACGGCGCACGCTTCTGGTTGCTGACGGTGTTCACGGGGGTCATTCTGGCGGGGATCGGCGTCGTGCTGGCGACGAACCGCGCGTTGACGCGCGCGGACGCTGTAGCCTTGACCCTGCTGCTGAGCGGAGGACTGGGCAACCTGATTGACCGCGTCTTCCGCGAGGGAACCGTCGTCGATTTCATGGTCATGGGAGTTGGCCGGCTGCACACGGGTGTATTCAACGTTGCCGATGTCGCCGTGATGGCCGGCATCTTTCTGTTATTCTTCAGCAAGTTCTTCGGCCCCCACGAGCAGGAGGAAGTACGCAATGGAACGCAAGAACCATGATCTAGTCGTGATTGGGGCCGGACCCGGTGGATACGTGGCGGCGATCCGCGCCGCGCAACTCGGGCTCGATGTCGCCTGCGTCGAAAAGGAAAAGGCGCTCGGCGGCACCTGCCTGCGCGTCGGCTGCATTCCCAGCAAGGCCCTGCTCGAATCGAGCGAGCAATTCGTCATCGCGCGCGACGAACTCAAAGCGCACGGCGTCAACGTGGCTTCCGTGGAACTCGACCTCGCCACCATGCTGAAACGCAAGGATGGCGTGGTCCGCACGCTTACCAAAGGCGTGGAAGGTCTCTTCAAGAAGCACAACATCACGCGTTACGAAGGGACTGCGCGCATCGCCGGACTCGGCCGCGTCATCGTCGAGGGGAAAGAAAGCGTCGAACTCGAGGCGAAGGACATCATCATCGCCACGGGCAGCCGTTCGGCCCCGCTTCCCGGGGTGGAACTCGACGGCGACCGCATCGGCACCAGCACCGAAGCCTTATCGTATCCAAGCGTGCCCGAGCACCTCGTTGTCATCGGCGCAGGATATATAGGCGTCGAGTTGGGCAGCGTGTGGCGCAGGCTTGGTGCGAAAGTCACCGTGCTCGAGTATTTCGATCGCGTCTTGCCCGGCATGGATGCCGAGATTTCGCAAGAAGCGGAAAAGATCTTTAAGAAACAAGGCATCACGTTCCGCCTCGGGTGCAAGGTGACCGGCGCGCGCGTCGAGAAGGGCGTGTGCATCGTCAGCGTCGAGGGACAGGATTCCATCCGCTGCGACCGGGTCTTGCTCGCCGTCGGCCGCGTGCCCAACACCGAGGGGCTTGGCCTCGACTCCGTGAAGGTCGTGACGGATAAGCGTGGGGCCATTGGGATCGACGAACACTTCGCGACCTCCGCGGCGCACATCTACGCGATCGGCGACGTAGTCCGCGGTCCCATGCTCGCGCATAAGGCCGAGGATGAAGGGATCGCGTGCGCGGAGTACATCGCCACCGGCTACGGACACGTCAACTACGAGTGCATCCCCGGCATCGTCTACACGCACCCGGAGATCGCCACCGTCGGCAAGACGGAAGAGCAGCTCAAAGAGATGCGCGTTCCGTACACAAAGGGCGTGTTTCCCTTCATTGCCAACGGGCGGGCGCGCGCGCTCGGCCAGACCGATGGCCGCGTGAAGATCCTCGCGGACGCCAACACGGATCGCGTTCTCGGCGTGCACATCATCGGCCCGCGCGCGGGCGATTTGATCGCGGAAGCGGCCGTGGCGATGGAGTTCGGTGCAAGCAGCGAAGACATCGCCCGCTCGTGTCACGCGCACCCCACACTATCGGAAGCGGTCCGCGAAGCAGCCTTCGCCGTGGCCAAGCGGGAAATCCATATCTGAGGGGATACAGTCACGCAAGGCGTGACTACGCAACACCCGGGTCCCTGTCGGACCGATCGGACCGATCCGACGGATCCGTCCGATGAAGACACAGGCGAGGGCGCCTGTGCCACGCGCGCTTGCCTTGCCCTGGTTAGTTCTTCCTGTATTCAGGTCTCGGGTGCGCCGAAGTATTCGAGAATTCCAGATGCGCAGTGGACCTGAGATGGACGTGAGGCACAGGCGCCCTCGCCTGTGTCTTTACCGGGTCCAGACCGCCTCCCACACCTTCCTATTGACTCCCATACTTCTCATCCGACGCTTGGGGCCTGTCTCGGGCTGCGCACGCTGGTAGCCGCCCATTCTAAGCAGCGGCCAAATTCGCGAGAAACAGGAGGTTCCACAACGCGTGCATGAGAATGGGGAGCTTGATCGTGTCGCTGCGGTGACGGGCAGCGCCCAGGAACAGCCCTTGCACAAAAATGTAGGAGGCCCCGATGACCCCGTATTGGTAATGCCCTATCGCGAACAGCAGGGCAGTCAGAAGCACGGCCCCCTTGGCGCCCATCCAGGTCTGTTGCGCTCCCGTGAAGAGCAGGCCCCGGAACAGCATCTCTTCGAACAGCGGTGCAAGCACCACCAATCCCAGCCACAACGGGTACTGGGGACGCGCGCTCCGATAGATGTCGGTCCAGAAGGTGGGCGGTGGAATGCCGGTAGCCGTTCGGAGAATCCCTTGGGGCAAAACCACGAGCAGCGTGGCAAGGAGCAGAAACGTCGCACTCTGCCGAAGCTTCAGCCTTCCGGTACCAAAGTATGCCCGGTACGGCGCCTCGCCTTGGAGGATGACCTCCCGGACTAGGAAGATACCCAGGATCCCCGCGACACACGAGGCGAGCCCATACCAAAGCCCTTGCCGAAGTAACGTCTCATCGGGCGGCCCCATGAGAATCTTGTCCAAGTCTTGCAGGCTGAGCCACGTGATTCCCAGTTGAAGAAACGAGGTGGCGAGCCAAGCACCATAGAGCGTGACCGCATAGATCGCGATGCCAAGGCCGAGCGATTTCCAGAAGGGATAGGGTTTGCCCCAATCCGGGGTATACCCGTTGATCGAAGGCGGCGGCACCGTCGCGTCTGTATGTACCGCATTCACGGCTACAGTATAACGCAAACCGGTCAGCCTGAAGCGGGAAATCCACATTAGACGGAGCACAATCACGCCCTGCGTGACTGTGCCACACGCGGGTCCCTGTCGGACCGATCGGACCGATCCGACGGATCCGTCCGATGAAGACACAGGCGAGGGCGCCTGTGCCACACGGCCCTCTCAGCTCCACTGCGCGTCTGAGATTCTCGACTACTTCGGCGCACCCAAGACAGGAAGACAGCGAGAACTAAGCAACGCATGGCAAGCACCTGTGGCACAGGCGCCCTCGCCTGTGTCTTGAAATGCCATGCCGGAGGTATTCATCCTTTGGTTCTGTGACAGGCCTCAACCTGATTCCAGTAGTTGGACAGGGCCGACGCCGTCTTGAGGATCAACCCGCGCCTCGTGCGCAAGGAGACGCCATGAATCTCACGCGCCGTGATTTCCTCGCAAGTTCCATGGTGGCTGCCGCGCTGGCGGCGGCGCCCGCGCGCGCCCAAACCACAATGCCCGCGGTTTGCGTCTTCTCCAAGCACCTGGGGTTTATCACGGACTACCGCGCCCTGGGCAAGACGGCCAAGGAACTTGGCGTGGACGCGCTCGACCTCACCGTGCGCAAGGGCGGCCATGTGCTACCGGAGAACGTAACGGCGGACCTCCCCCGCGCGGTGGACGCCATCCGCGCGGAAGGCGTCGACGTCGCCATGATCACCACCAATCTCAACAGCGGAGACGACAAGGATGCCCTGCCCATCCTGGAGGCGGCATCCAAGGCGGGCATCCGCTATGCCCGCGTGGGCGGCCTGTCGTATTCAGACGACGGCGATATCGTGTCCGAGCTGCAGGGATTCCAGGAACAACTTCGCGGACGGGCCCGACTGCTCGACGAATACGGCGTCACGGGCGGCTATCACAATCACTCCGGCGGCACCAACATGAGCGCGGTCTTGTGGGACCTGCGGCAGGTGATTCTGGCCATTGGGTCCGAGCGGTTTGGATCCAACTTCGATGTGGGACACGCCGCGGTCGAAGGCGCGTACGCGGGCTGGCGGATCAATGCGCGCCTGCTCGCGCCGTATGTGAAGATGATGGCGGTCAAGGATTTCGTCTGGGAAGGCGACCGCCCCAAGTGGGTGCCGCTCGGGCAAGGCATCGTGAAGACGGTGGAGTTCCTGAAGATCTTCCGGGGCCATGGGTTCGCCGGACCGATCTCGCTTCATTTCGAGTACAAGACGGAGTCCAATGACGCGCTGCTTGAAGAAATGCGCGCCGCCGCCGCGAAACTACGCGCCTATCTCCAGGAAGCCGGGTACCCATAACGCTGGCAGTTGAATGGGACTGACACCGTCTTTCCGCGCTGTGGAGTCTGGACCAACACAAGACACCCCGCAAAAGCGGGACGATCAGGAGCGCCGGCATCCCTGCCGGCTCTTCAAAATGCCAGCAAGGATACAGGCGCTCCCAGTTGATGTGCTTTCACAAAGAGCGTCAATCTGTCTCTCGTCCGTCCGGCTTACGGGGCCTTGTAGACACCAAATGCGCGAATGAGGGGACACGCCTTGCTCTTCGCGATCGTGAGGCGCACTTGGGTGGCCGTTACGGCGTCGAAGCGATCCAATCGTTTATGCCCGATGGTGGTGCCCTCCGCAATTGTCTTCCACGCGCCATCGACAAGCGCCTCGACCTTGTATGCCTCTACGCGCTGACCCAGGGCGATGTGTTCCTGGATCATGGTGCGGTCAAAGGAGACCGGGCCGCCGAGATCCATGGTCAGCGTTGCTTCCGTCACGCCATCATCCGTGGCCCAATAGGTGGCGGGGTCGGCATCCACGGCGCACGCGGGCGCGAACGCCGCGTCGCCGCCGCGCGTATTGCTCGCCGTGGCGGGCTTGCCCTGGGCGAGGTTGGTCTTGAAGGTTTCCGTGACGATGGCCCACACATCGTGCAGTACCTTCACATCCGGTTCGGGAAGGAGTCCCCGCCGATCCGGCGAAACGTTCAGCAACAGCACCGCACCGCGACCGACGGACTTGTAGTAGATGTCGAGGACTTCGTCCACGCTCCGCAGCTTGGGCTCGCCGTCGGTGTGGAAGAACCACTGCCCTTCGCGGATGGGCACGTCGCATTCGGCGGGATGCCATACGCTGGCGCCGTCGCGATCGACCACGCTCCACAGCGTCTCCGGCGCGACGCCATCCTCATTGCCGACCCAGCGGATATCGGGCCCGCATATCGCGATGAGCGCGTCCGGTTGCAGCTCGCGAATGAGCGCGTAGTAGCCATCCCAATCGTAGATGTGGCCCTTGCTGCCCGCGCCGTCGAACCAGACCTCGCCGGCCTTGCCGTAGTTCGTGAGCAGTTCGCGCAGCATGTCCTTGAAATGGGCATCATAGGCGGAAGAGTCCGCGTAGGTGGGCTCGTGGCGATCCCAGGGGGAGAGGTAGAAGCCGAACATGACACCGAGTTCGTGGCAGGCGTCCGCGACCTCGCGCACCACGTCGCCCTTGCCTTCGCGCCAGGGGCTCGCGGTGACCGCGTAGGTGCTGTGTTGCGTGGGGTAGGTCGCGAACCCGTCGTGGTGCTTCGCCGTGACCACCAGGTACTTCATCCCGCTGGCCTTGGCGGTCTCGACCCACTGGCGCGCGTTGAAGTCCGTGGGATTGAACGTCGCGGGGTCCTTCGTGCCGTCGGTCCACTCCTCGTTGTGAAAGGTGTTGATGCCGAAGTGGCAGAACATCCCGTACTCCATCTCCTGCCAGGCAAGCTGCTGGGCGGTTGGCACGGGCAGGAGCGGCTCCGGGGGAGCGGCGGCACTTTGAATGGAAACCATGATCGCGACGAGTCCTGTGGAGAGTGCAGTGAATAGCATGGTTGGGTGATCCTTTCGTGGGGCGTATCTTACCGGATTGGCGGGAAGGGTTCACGAGCAGCGCCACTGGGCTGGCCCAGGAAAGGGAATTCATCGGACGGATCGGACCGATCGGTCGGATCCGTCCGATTCTTCCAAGTCACCTTTCCCGGTTTGCGGTGTCTCTTTGGTGGACCGTGCACGTATGGCCTACACTCAGT
>JADLCA010000486.1 GCA_020847495.1 Candidatus Hydrogenedentota bacterium
AGCGGCAGCACGATGCGCCAGTAGATTCCGAATTCGCCGCAACCGTCGATTCGGGCAGCATCCAGGAGGTCGCGATAAACGTTCTGCTGCACGGCCTGGCGCATCCAGAAGATTCCGAAGGCATTGGCCGCGCCAGGCACAATCATAGCGGTGTAGGTGTTCACGATGTGAAGCTTGCACAGCACCACGAAGACCGGGATAAGCGTCACCACGCCGGGGATCATCATGGTGGCCAGCACGAAGGCGAAGAGCTTGTCGCGGCCGGGCGCGTTCGGATAGGCCGCGAATGCGTACCCTCCGAGAGAACACAGGAATAGCGTTAAGGTGCAATGTCCTGCCGCGATGATCGCGGAGTTCGCGAAGGCGCGAATGATCGCCGTTTCCCGAAAGACTTCGAAGAAGTTGGATAGACGCCACGGATTCGGTATGAACTGCGGGGGTAGCGCGAAGATGGCCTCTTTCGATTTGAACGCCGAGATGAAGAGCCAATAGAAGGGAAACATGAAAAGCAGAACCAGTGCGGCGAGGGCCAGGTAAAGAGCGCCGCGTCTCAGGAGGTCCCACTTGGCGGGATGTGCGAATGCGTCCACGATTCAATCGCCCTCCTGCCGTTGAAAACGCAGGACGAAGAGAGATGCCAGAAACACGATAAAGGCCGTCACGTACGCCAACGTCGACGCATACCCGAAGCGGAAATCGGAAAAGGAAAGGTTGAAGAGATAGAGGCCAATGTTCATTGAGGATGTGCCCGGCCCCCCGGAGGTTAGCACAAATATCTCGTCGAACAGGTACACGGTGCCGATGATCGACATAATCGTGCAGAACACGAACACGGGCCGCATCAAGGGAAGCGTCACGTGGCGCATGCGCTGAAAGGGACCCGCGCCGTCCAGCACGGCGGCTTCGTAGTACTCTTTCGAGATGCTCTGCAGGCCGGCGAGCATCAAGACCATGTTGTATCCCGTCCACCGCCAGATAAGAACCAGCGCTAGCGAGGGTTTGGACCAATGCTCGCTGAGCAGCCAGGGAATGGCGGGAAGCCCAAGTTTCTGAAGGCCGTAGTTCAGAATGCCGTGTTCGAAATCGTAGAGCAGGCCGAAGACAACGGCGACCACGACCATGGGGGTGATCACGGGCAGAAAGACCGCGGCCCGGAACCACGCCCGGCAGTGCAGCCACGATGTGTTCAACAGGAGCGCGAGGAAGAAGGCCCCCGCCAGCATCGGCGGCACATACATCAAACCCAGGATCACGGTATTCCAGATTGCGTCGAGGAGCACCTCATCCCCGAAGAGGTTGACAAAGTTGGAGAATCCCACCCAGCGAAGCTCGGTGAGTCCATCCCACCGCGCGAAACTCAGCACGAACGAGAATACGAGTGGATAGAGCCCCAGAATCGCGAAGAGGATGAAATACGGGGAGATGAAAAGATAGAAGTGCCTGTGGGCGGCGATTCGCCGCAGCAGGTTGGGGACGTTTCCTCGTGAATCAATTGAGGCCATCGCCAGGAGCCATTTCCCTCAACGAAAGAGATAGTGGCGACAGTTTCCGGTCAAGCCGTCGCGCCAAGCGCTTTTCCAGCGTTCGCAGGAATGCCTGCGGGTCTCCCATGCCCTCGCCCGCCCAATGCCCAAGGGACTGACGCAGATACGAACTTGTCTCCACCCAATCCTTCGTCCGATTCATCGCTGGAATCCGCTTCACATCCTTGGTGAAGAGACGCCGAACCTGCTGCCCTCCGAAATACTCGACAGCCTCGTCGAAGAAAGGGTCGTCGTAGACCGTGGTCATGGCGGGAAACAGATCAAAGCTCCGGTAGTGGCCCAACTGCGAGTCGCGCCGGCACAGCGCAAACTCGATGAAGCCCCATGCCGCGTCTTTCTGCGCGCACTGATCGGGTATGACCAGTGCCGAGCCCCCGTAGCTGCTGGTGCGCAGCCCTCCTGGATTGAGTGCCGGGAGCGGGAAGATCCCCCATTTTCCTGATTTGTCCGGGGCGTAGTCGCGGATGAACCCCCCGAACCAGACTGCCATTGGATAGGTTGCCACGGATTCCGTGTTGAACGAAGCGAAGAACGGCTGGCTCCAGTACTGCGTGTTGGCGCTGATCCCGGTTTTGACAAAGCGGCGCAGAACTTCGAGAACTGCGATGCTCTCGGAAGAGTTCACTGCGATGCGCCCTGAATCGTCAAACACCTGGCCGCCTGACTGTCTCAGAAGCATTTCGAACAGGATTTCCTGAAACCCCGTCGGGTAGAACAACATCTTGGTCTTGCCGCCTGAAGCCTCGAGTATGCGTTCGCCCACGGCGATGTAGTCGTCCCAGGTCTGGATCGCGTTGACGTCCACCCCATACTTCTCGAAGAGGTCGCGTTTGTAGAACACGGCGCACGGCCCGATGTCCCATGGGATCGCGTATACGCGCCCTTCGTGCATGCAGTCTTTCCAGACATTCTCAGGAAACGCGTCCCTGTACTTGGCGGCAATACGCGTCAGGTCGGTCAGCCGCCCCGTGCAGGAATACCGCGGGACTTCCTGAAGCTGCAACTGGGAGACATCCGGCGCGCCCACACCCGCCACCAGCGAGAGCATAAACCGCGCCTGAAGTTGAGCGCCACTCATGTTAATGGCCACATCCACGTTCGGATACGCGGCAGTGAAGGCGGGCATCATGGCCTTCAGCGCCCCCGCGGCAATGTTCCAACTGTCGACCTGGATCTTCCCGTGAATTGCGTCGGGGGAAGAGGTGGCCAGCCCTTGATGCGGCTCTTGCGCCGTAGAGGCGAGTGCGAACACTACCGCGGCACAGCAACAGGTCCACGGCCTTGTTCCAAAGAGTCTGAGAGAACTACGGCGCATCATGACTGACAGAGTCCGGCCTCGGGAAGTAGGAGACGGCCAGTATCGTATCCGCGGCGCGCTATTCGAATCCAAAGGGAAAGGGGTAAAGAACACCTGACGGGCAGTCGTCGCACGCGGAGTGCCGATCTCCCAAAGGGATTGAGCGCATGGCGCAGCCAAACCGAACGAAAAGACTCTTTTGATTTTACATTATATTGAACGATAGTTCAAGATGAATCGAGAAGCGTCCTGGCAAGAACGTCCGGGGAAAGAAAAGACTATACAGAACGGACAGAGTCGCGCTCAATGAGCGCGTGTTCTACCACATGCTCGAGGAACCCACGCGGATGCTTTCCGGAAGTCACTTCCAGGAGCATCTCCGCGGCACTTTCGCCGATCTTCCGCGGGAATATGGAGAGTGTGGTGAGAGGGGGACCCAACACTTCGCCCAGCTCAATGCCGTCGAATCCGACCACACTGATGTCATCGGGGATTCGGAGGCCCAGCTCGTGAAGAGCCTTGTATACGCCTATAGCCACCAAATCGTTGCAGCAGACAAGAGCCGTGGGGAGAGGTTTGCGGTCGCGCAGAAGTTCGAGCGTTGTGGCGTAGCCTTCCGCCGAGGTGTCGCCCGCGCGCACGACCATGGATTCATGAAATTCGATTTCATGCGCCACCAGGCTTTCGACGAACCCAAGGACGCGCTCCTTGGCGATGGCCGAGCGGGCAGGGCCAGTCAGGCACGTGATACGTCTATGGCCTCTCTTGACAAGGTAGCCGGTTGCGTCCCGGCTGCAGGCGCGATTGTCGAATGACACGACGTGTGTGGGAATGCCCGGCGCCTTCATGATCGTCACGAGCGGACGCCCCGACTCCACGACCTTGCGGATATGCTCCTCATATCGTTCCATCTCGCCCGCGGCCATGATGTAGCCGCGAAGTCCGTA
>JADLCA010000487.1 GCA_020847495.1 Candidatus Hydrogenedentota bacterium
CTGATAGAGAATCGCGTCGTAGAGGCCCTGAAAGCTCGAGCCGGCGAAATACGACTGCACGGGCTCAAAGAAAAGTGCCTTGGCGTTGACAATCAACATGCCGAAGATCGCGTAGCCGCGCAGTTGATCGACACACACAATGCGCTTGGATTCGGAGGGGCTCGACGCGTTGCCACTCATGGGGAGAGACTCCTGCCTTGCATTCCGGCGCGCCCCCGCGGCGGGCCGGTGACGCGATCATGGCGTGCTTCCAAAGACGAGTCAAGCGAATTCCGCCTCTAACGGGAGAGGGGAGGCAACTTGGAGTCACCTCCCCTTCAATCAACGGTGCGTTTGGCGCGGACTATTCTTTGATGCTCTCAGTCTTCAGCCGCTCGAGTTCGGCTTCAAACTGGGCCTGCAGGAGCCGCTTCAGCGCTTCCTCGTCCACTTGTTGTGCGGCTGCGGCTGCCTCTTCGCGAACGGCGCCGCCCGAACCCAGGCCGCTCAGCGATGAGGCATTCGAAACGACGTCTTTTTGAAGCTGAGCAATCCGGTTGGTCGCGTCCAGCTGACCTCCGCGGGCTTGCCGTGCCTCGTTCGGAAATTCATCCGTCACCGAGCCGTAGCACTCCTGGGCCTGCCGCAACAGGTTCAGGGCATCGGTGAACTCCCGCTTGAAGACGAGCTGCTCGGCCTGGCGCAAGAGGTCGTCGCCTTCTCCGATGGCCTTCTGGGCCGCGACCTGCCGGGAGTCGCGCTCCGCGATCATGCCCTCGACCTCGAGCTTCTTGGACTGCGCGGTGGGATGCAGCAGGTCCGCGTTCAACGCATTGGTGTAGGCTTCAAGCGCCGCTTCGAGCTTCTTCTCGGCCAGCGCGCCATCGCCCACACGGACGTAGTATTCGGCGATGCGTTCGATCACGTCGCGGCGCGACGGGGACTTGGCCAGGACTGCCCTGTACAGTTCCATGGCCCGCTCATACTTGCCCGCATCAAAGTACATATCGCCGATCTGCTTCTGGAGGTCCTCATTCGCAAACCCGAGGTCCACCAGCTTTTTGTATGCCGATTCCGTTTCCGCGTCGTTGCCTCGAGCCAGAAAGAACTGAACCGCGCTGAGAATGTAGTCGCGAATCTGACCCTGGGAAATGTTGGTGACCGTCACGCTGCCGCGCAACACCGTCAACATGACATCGGCCACCGCGTTCACGGAACGGCTCGCATCCTCGGAGAGCGCCGTACCGGCGACTCCCTTGAAACCGGCGCCGGACCGGTAATCGCTGAGGATAAGGTCCTGGCGCTTGCCCGCCGCCTGAATGACATCGCCGAAGTAGCTCGGCGGGTCCACCACAATGCGTTTGGCGTTCTGAAACTCGACCCGGTCGATGTTGGCCTCGACATCATCATAGTAGCGGTTACGGTAGGTCGGGTTGGAATCGTACAGCGGGCCGGTCACTTGCGCCACCAAGGCCCCCAATACCCCCAGCCGATACGCATAATAGGGGTCCACGCGCGATCCGCGAACCGCCTGCAACAGGTACATCTCCGATTCAATCGCGTTTACGGGATTGGCGCCCGCGCCGGGGATCAGCGCTTCAATCTCCCCGCTGGACGCTTCCGCACCGGAGCGTATGTCCTTCTCCAGATTCGCCAGAGGGACTCCGGATTCCTTCGAGATCAATCGAGCCGAGGTAGAGACTATCGCCACATTGGCCTTGGGTCCCCATGCCATCGCGGGCACGACGGGTCCCAGAACGAACGCGGCACACAACGCGATGCGCCCTAGAAACTTCATGACACGCCTCCCTGGGATTCCCTGTTCGCCGCGGTCGTGCCGGCCGATGCCTGAGCGGACTGTTTCAGTTGGTTGATGAGTCCCTGGACTTCCTTCGTTCCAGACTCGGGGTCTTCCGGATTCACCAGTTCAAGATAGCGCTCCAGCTCGCGAATGCCCTCGGCCACGTTGCCGCGTGAAACCTGCAGGATGCCGTTTTCGAGGTGGACCGGAGGATAACTCGCGTCCATCTGGCCCGCCTTGCGGAAGGCATCCTGGGCCGATTCAGTCTCGCCCATAGCCAGGTGAATACGTCCGCGAACCGTCTCCAGTTCCGCGCCGGAAGTCCCATCTAGCGACGCAGTGATCCGGTTGATGGCTTCCAGACCCCGCTCTGGAGTCTGCTGTGCCAGATACAGGCGGGCCAGTTGAATGGAGGCCTTCGCCGCAAACGGGCCCTGGCCGGCTGATATGTCTTCAAACGCCGCGATAGCCTGTTCCGTAGCGCGCTGCCGCGCCAGGCACACCGCGCGGAAATACTGCGCGACCTGATCGTCCGGCCGCGCCTGAAGCGCCTGCCCGAGGAGTTCGCGCGCCTCCGGATACTTGCCTTCTTCGATTGCCAGCAGCCCCAGGCGCGTCAACGCGTCCTGTCCTACGGTGGACTGCGCCTTGACAGCGCCTCGCAGATGTTCGCCCGCCGCCTGGTCCTTGCCTTGCAAGCTGGATAGCATGCCCAACGCGGCGAGCACATCGCCATCTCCGGGCGCCGCCTTCAAGGCCGCCTGCAGTTCGCTTTCCGCAGCGGGATACTGCTTGTCTAGCGCCAGGCCTACTCCAAGGGCCTCCTGCATGGCCACAGTCGCGCCGCTGGCACTTGCCGCATGCTGCAGGGCGTCCACTTGGCCCACGTAGTCACCCGACGTCCCGCGTGCCAGACCCAGAAGATACTGTGCCCCGGAGTCGGCCGGATCCTGCTTGACCATGTTCTCGAGGACATCGATCTGAGCGGACCGGCCAGCGCCCGTCTTGTTCTCCGCATAACTCAAGACCGCATAGATGCCCGCCTCGCGATTTTTCGGGTCAAGCCGGTTGGCTTCCGCGAAGGCTTTGGCCGCGGGATCGTAATCGCCAATCGACCAGTGCAGCTTGCCCAGTTCGAATTGCGCACGGGGGTCTTCGGGCTTCTTGGCGAGGTGCGTTTCCAAAATGCTCAACGCCTCCGTCGTGCGGCCCGCCGCGCTCAGTTTCTGGGCACGCGCCACGGGGTCGCGCGTCAGCAGGAAGATAACGGCGCCCCCCGCCAAAACGATCAGCGCCGCTGCCGCAATCGAGAGTATCAAGGTGGCGGGACTGCGCGTCTCCACCGTCTTCTTGCGTTCCTCGGCGATCTTCTGCCCGGTCAGCAGGTTCGTGCCGCACGCCACGCAGATGATGTCGCCGTCGCGAACCAGCGCGCCGCAACTGGGACAGGTCTGGCTGGGTGCGGAGGACTTTCGCTGCGGGCGCGCGGATTGCTTCTTGAGAAAGCCCCCGCAGTGCACGCAACTATCGAGTTGCGGGTCGGTAAGCTTGCCGCAATACGGGCAATTGATCATGGTGGCCACAATGAACACCTCATGGGTTCGCGGGCGAATGCCCGCATTTCACCACACCTGACAACATGGTGCCGAGAGGACCCTTCCCCTCTCGCCCCGCTCGAAGCCTGCTCTACGCGTCCTCCGGAAAGCGCTCGCCGCAGCCCGAGCAGATTCTGGCGTCTAGTGAATTCCTGATTCCGCACTTGGAACACTTCTTGACAAACAGAGATGGTATCACCAAAATCGCAATCAAGGCGATAACGCCCAGCATGACCGCGAGATAGGCAATCCCTGGCATCCCGTGTCGCTCCATGCAGTTGGGCGGTTCTCCCCGCGTACGATGGCTCGCGCTTACATTATACCTCAGA
>JADLCA010000488.1 GCA_020847495.1 Candidatus Hydrogenedentota bacterium
GCGAAGTGTTTGTGCCGCTGCGCCACTCCGTGCCGCGCGCCACGGAAGCGCCGGGACTCGGGCCCGATCCACTGGTACCGTTTGTAAATCCCTATACGGGCGAGGCCATCCCCGAACCCACGTGGGGAGACAAGGGCCGCGTGGGTCCCCGTTTCGGCGCGGCGGGCTTCGAAGTCTGGCAGGACCGGCAGCAACCGTTGTTTGTCGATGTATACATCCCGGAGGATGCCGCGCCCGGTGTCTACAGTGGCGCCATCCAAATCAGCGCGGAAGATGTCTCGGCTGAACTGCCGGTTACGGTCGAGGTGTGGGATTTTGCTTTGCCGAAAGGCCCCACGCATGAGAATCACTTCGGTGGCGTCGGTTCCGTTGCGTCCTACCTCAAACTGGACGCTGGGTCGGATGCGTTCGCGACGATTGAAACGCGGTACGCGGAAATGTTTGCCGCGCACCGCATCAATCCTCCCCTGCCCCAACGGCTGCACCCGAAGGTCTCGGATGACGGCACGGTCGTGTTCGATCCGGAGGTGGATGCGGCCATCACGGAGTTCGTGAACCGTCTGCACGTGACCAACATCGACGTCCCGCGCGCGCCCTTCGGCGACCACAGCGGCGAGAATCGGGAGAAGGCCTTGCGCTTCTACCGGAGCTGGTACGCGTACCTGGAATCGAAGGGATGGGCTGAACGCTCCTACCTCTACATGCTCGACGAGCCCAATGACCCGGAGGCTTACGACGAAGTGCGACGCCGGGGCGCCATTGTGCACGAGGCGGAGCCGCGCCTCCGGTGTCTTGTCGTCGAGCAACCCTACACGCAGGACGCGGCCTGGGGCACGCTCGACGAAGCCATCGACATCTGGTGTCCGCTGTTCGGCTTCATTGATGAGCCCAGCGTGGAACGGGTGATTGCTCAGGGTGATGATGTGTGGAGCTACACGGCGCTCGTGCAGAGCGCTCCCCCGTATCACCCCGCCTATGAAACCGTGAAGAGCGATCTACCGCCGTTCTGGGAGTTGGACTTCCCTCACGCGGCCTATCGCATAGCACCGTGGTTGAACCGGCGTTACCACGTGACTGGCTTGCTCTACTGGTCCGCGGTGCATTGGAGCAACCCTGATCGAAATCCCTGGGACGATCCCGGATTCCGCATCCGCTGGAACGGTGAAGGCTACTTGTTCTATCCCGGTAATGAGGCCGGCATCGACGGGCCCATTGCCTCCATCCGCCTCAAGAATCTTCGCGACGGCATGGAAGACTACGAATACTTCGCGATCCTGGACGCACGCGGCGAACAGGCCGCTGTCGACGCGATTGTGCGCGAGGCGGTGCCCACCTGGGGGTCGTGGAAGCAGGATTCCAGCGTGCTGCAGACGCTGCGCCGGAATCTCGCGGAACGCATCGTCGCGGGGAAAAAATAGATCGGGGCAGGGACAGACCTCCGTGTTTCGCTGCCGATATATGAGTCTCGGCGGCCGAAATAGGAATTTCGGCGCGCAAAGCCTACGCGAAAGACGGGGTCAGTCCCATCAGGTGGAGCCGCGAAGTTCCGCGTCTATCGCTTTGTAAGGCGCCTCGAGGGATTCAGCGAGCTGCTTGTACACCGACTCGTATCGCGCTGCATACTCGCCGTGTTTCGCGGAGTCAGGCTCAACGCCTTCGGTCGTGAAATTCACGCGTCCCAGGGCATCATGCACGTCGCGGTAGAGGCCCGCGCCGAGTCCTGCGAGGATCGCCACTCCCAGCAGCGTCACTTCCGGATTGGTGGTGATCTCGACCGGCAACCCGGTTACATCGGCCTTGAGTTGAAGCCAAAGCGGGTTCTTCTGCCCGCCGCCGACTACGCGCAGCCGCGACGGCGTCTGTCCTACGGCCGCACCGATGGCGCCGATCTGACGGTACAACTGGAAGCACAGGCCTTCGAGCGCCGCACGCACGACTTGCCCACGCGAAGTCATGGTCTGGAGACCCTGGATAGAGCCCAGCGCGTTCCTGCTGGCGTCGGGTCCCATGCCGCGCATGAAACTCGGCAGCAGGTACACGCCGCGCGACGGGGCTTCCGCCTCGCGGAACATGACTTCGTAGACATCCTTCTCCGGCACGTCGCGGTAGAACTTGTCGCGCACCCACTCTGTCACGCCGCCGGCGATCATGAGACTCTGGCAGATCCACTGACCTGGTAACGCGTGGCATTCGAAGTCCAGCCCGTTGGCGTAGTGGGAAGGCTGCGGCCGGAACGCGTCCACGGTGGCGATCAGGATCTCCCAGGTCCCGGTGATGTCAATCCATATATCGTCCTGGGCAACGCCCGCACCAAGCACCGCAATCTCGCAGTCGTGACCGCCCGTGACCACAGGCGTGCCCTGAGCCAGCCCGGTTTCCGCTGAAGCCTTGGCAGTGACCGTGCCAATTTGCGTACCGGCTTCGCTGGTTGGTGGCAGAATCGAAGCATCCAACTCTGCAGCCTCGAGCATGGTCTTCGACCATGTGCGCGAACCCAGGTCGAGCATCATCGTCGTGGAAGCGATGGTGCAGTCGGTCGTGAACGCGCCAGAAAGGCGGAACGCCACATAGTCCTGCACTTGCAGCCAGCGGTGGGCCTTCTTGAGGATCTCCGGGTGGTTCTGCCGGAACCAGAGGAAACGGCAGGCGGTGTTGATGTGGTAGTTGTGGTACCCCGTGATTTCGAAGATCCGGTCATTGCCGACCCGTCGCGCCAGTTCGGCCTGCTGCGGCATGGTCCGCGAGCAGTGCCAGCTCACGAAGGGATACAGGCACTCCCCTTCCTGGCTCATGGGTACTCCATCGGCACCAAAGCCGGTGCACGCGACCGCCTTGACTTGGTGTGAACTACCGGCTTGCGAGTGGCATTCTCGAATGCACTCGCAGACTTTGGTCCAGATGTCTTGCGGGTCCCAGACCATCCAGCCGGGTTGCCCCATCGGATCCTGAACCGGGCCATTGCGACGGCCCGCAACCGCCAAGAGGCGTCCTTCAGGGGAGAACAGACCGGCCTTAATTCCCGTCGCGCCAACATCTACACCCAAGAGAACTTCGCCCATGTCTATTCCCCTTCCTTCCCCGTTTCGGCGGGCTGAGGTGGCGTCGCAGGAGCGGCCAGGCTTTCCAGCGCGGCTTCCGCCCCCTCAAGATTCTCTGTTGAGTCGTCCGCATGTGCCTGCGGCTGTTTTACACGAAGTATCTTGGTTTCCCCCAATTTCATGGGCAGAACCAGTTGCTGCTTGTCGAGCCAGCCGACGTTCGTGTCAAGCATGTCCTGCACGTCGAAGCTGGAACCGAGGTCCAGCTCCCGCTCACCGCTTTCTCCGGCATGTAGCGCGAAAAAGCCAGGGCCGAAGTGGAAGACGTCTGCAGCAGACCCCTCTCCTGGCTTCAGGTAGAGATGCTCCTCAAGGATTGTCAGAATCTCACGCAACAAGTTTGGCGGAAGGGCAGGTTCGGCCACGTAGATGGAGGCCCAGCCTTCCTCAAAGAACTCGACTGCAGCGCTCACTTGGCCCCCGCTCTTGTATTTGGCGATGGCCTTGTTGGACTCAGTATCAATGTAAAACAAAGGCGACCAAGTTTCTGTACCGCCAAACTCCTCGTCTTTCTGAATCCAGCGGCCACCCTCCAGTAGGTAAACAGAACCTGACATGGTGGGTTTCTCGAACTGCTTCACTTTGAATCCAGTTGTAAGTGCTATGTTTTCAGCATCATTCTTTTCATCGATGTAGCCCGGGGCGTACAGCCAGATAGCTGCGCTGTTCTGGCTGACGAGAACGTCCTTAAGCCGCGCCCGGTCCTCAGCATGCAGATGGAATGCGTTCACAAAAACATACACGAGAGATGGGGCGGCACGCCTGTCCAACACGTCCTGCAAGAGGCTGAACTGAGTAGGAACTCCCGCGCGCAGCGCACTGTCCCGCACTTCGGATAGAAGCCGCCGGTTCAGAGGTAGTTCGCAGCGCTGGTAGAAGCGGCTGGGCTCGTCGACAACGACGGTGAGACCCACGCCGCCAGAAGGTGTCGGATAGCTTACAAAACCGACTCCTTTTGAGACCTCCGCGCTGGTCCAGACCTCCTCGTAGGCTTTTCGCATCTTGCCGAATTCTTCCCACATGCGCGGCTCGTGAAGGCTTCCGGTACCGTCGGCGTCGGCCCACAAAAGCCCGAGCCCGCGCGCGAGGGTGGCCGAGTAGTTGCGGCGCTGGACGTGGAGAACGTCCTCGGTTCGCAGTCCCTCGATACGTTCAATCTCGCCGGAGACGGCATTGCGCGAGATTCCGGTGCGCGTGTCATCCAGGATAAGCCATTGCTTGCCGTGGTACCCCGCGCTGTCGACGGGCCCCATGAAGCCGCCTGCCCCGCCGAGTCCACGATCGACGTAGGACACGGGGCTGACGAATCCATCCACCACACCGTCGAGGAGCAGAGCCAGAGCACAATGCCCGGTATCGTTGGCGGTGAGTTCGAAGGAGTAGCCGTATGGGACGAACACTTTGAAAACCCTGGCACCCGACTGGTGTAGCTGCGCGGAGAAACTGGAGATGGCGTCCGCCGTGCTCTCGGAAACGTAGCGCAGGTAGTCCACGTAGGCGCGTTCGCCGGGCTGCGTGAAGAAGACGTCCTGCGTGTCGAGTGTGTCGGGACGCTCCGGTATGGTCACGTCATCGAAACCGAGCGTGTCGTCGCCCCATGCTTGGCGAAGCGCTTGTTCATCCGGATACTGCGTGCGCAGCCAGGCACGGAAGCCGGCCTCGTTCGCCGGGGAACGGTCATAGTCGCCGCTGCGCCGCCACTGGTCTTCCTCGAGACCGCCCAGCAAGAAGCCTGAGACACGGTTTCCACGTTGTGAATGCTCGATGCCATTCATCAATTCGACAAGTGCATCGCGTCCCGCGCTCAACCATGCTTCCGAGGTGACACTGGGGTGAATGCCATCGGAAGCAGCTGCTTCGGGATGGGTCGCAAGCCATGTATCAGGCGGATTCATGGTGATGGCGAGGATGACAGTGGCTTGCGGGTCGGCCTGCTCGATACGGTCGAGGGGATCGAGAGTTTCCGTGACGGCGGGACCCTGCCCAGGCCAGGGAAGTGCCACGCGAAGTACGTGATTGTGAATTCCTGCTTTCGCGGCCATGGCAACCTCGCCGGCGACCGCCTCCAGGTCCGCACCTGGCTGCACACTCGCGTAGAAGTAGAGCGGCGCCGGGGGTGGTGGTACGGTCTCCTGGACCTGCGTCTCTTCCACGGGAGCGCCTGGTACGGTGGTGACGGACCGGGTCTTCGCGGTCTTGCCCGAGCCCAAGGAACCCGCCCAGAGTCCGGCAAGTCCCGCAATGAGCACGATGACCACCGCGCCGGCGATGCGCAGGTATATGCCCGCCGCTTCAGAACGTCCGCGAACCGACATAGGCAGCCAACATCCGCAGGGGTTCCGCCCTGTCCCCGAAGGGGTCGAGGGACTCCATAGCCAAGTGGAGCAAATCGCGCGCGCGTTCGCGGGCGCCTTCGACGCCAAGGTAGGTCGAAAACGTGGCCTTCGCCTTGTTCTCGTCGGGCGCTTCCGCGTCCAACAAGTCGTCGGTAATCTGGAAGGCGAGTCCGAGGTTCAATGCGTAGCGTTCCAGGCGGTCCAGCTCGTCTTTCTTCAATGCAGCCAGGCGGCCGGGAATAGCGATCGAGGCCAGAAACAGCGCGGAGGCCTTTTGGATGTAAATCTGTTCCAGTTCCTCCAGGGTGGGATTGAGATCATGCAGCATCAGGTCGATGTGTTGGCCGTGAATGATGCCCGTGGTGCCCAGAACTTCGGAAAGAATACGAACAACATCTGCCGTGGCCTCGTTGCCGTGCAGGCACTCCGCATTGCGCGTGACCAGATCAAAGGCGCTGGAGATCAGGCCAAACGAGGCCAGAATCGCCGTAGCTTCGCCGTATAGGTGGTGGGTACAAGGCTTACCGCGGCGGTGGGGAGCGTTGTCCATGGCCGGGAGGTCATCCAGGATGAGCGAGGCAGTGTGGACGAATTCGACGGCACAAGCGGCATCCAGCACATTGACGGGAGGCACACATCCGATGTCGGCCACAGCCAACGCCACGATAGGCCGGAGGCGCTTGCCCCCATCCAAGGTAGCGTAGCGCATGGCCTCGTGGACGCGCTTCGGTTCGGTGTCCGCGGATGGCAGGCGATCTTCGAGCGCCTGTTCCACCAGGGCCTTTCGTTCGGTCAAGTAGCTGGCAAGATCAAACTCCACCATGCAGTCTTCCTTCGGTACTCCACGACACGCCAAGGGCTGAACGGACAGACTGTCCATTACTCCTCCTCGATCCGGACCCAGCCGCCGATATCGATGGTCTCCCCGGTCTCCTCCGATGTAAAGACCCGCCTCGACACAAATTCGATGAGCCCTTCGGGCACTTCAAGCTCCGTGCAGCCGGAATCCAGGGTTGTGAGGACGGCGAGCAGACGCTCCCCCATGCGAATTTCCACTTCAGATTGTGCGATCCGAGGATAGCAATTCGCGTGAGACAGCCGCAAGCTGCCCCCAAGAGACTGCACCCACGCTGTGCGCGCCATGGGCCTCATGAGCTTGCCGCGCACATAGCGTTCCGGGTACCAGCCCCCTGTAGGCAACTCGATGCCGGGAAAAAACAGGAGGTCCTTGCGCACCAGAGGCCAGAACGAGCCGGGCTTGAGAATGCGTGTTTGCGCTTCGTGCCGGGCGGCCATGGCTTTCGGAATATACGCCAAACCCGCGAACCAGGACCGCACGTGCGACCAAGCCTTCCAGAGTTCGCGATTCACCAGGGCCCGGCCAACGGCCCTCACCTCGGCGAGAAGGTACGCGGGAAACACCTGAAAAACGCTGGCTGCAGGGAAATTGCGCAGGATAAGCCGCAGCCGGTTCCGGGTGTTGCGGTAATACTTGCGGCGCAGATTTGCCCCCTCACCCATCGTAGCGCTGAACTTGTGAAGGACGGTCGCGCCCGGGCAGGACCAGACTTCGTAGCCGGCGTCCCAAAGGCGCAGGCTGAGGTCAAGGTCGTCGAGGTAGATGTCGAAGTCTTCCGGCAGCAGGCCTGTCTTGTGCAGCGCTTCACACCGGATGAGACAGGCCCCACCGCAAAGGCCAAGGACCTGGCGAGGCTCGGACCAGGCCGGTCCGTCGACACGGCCCAGGCCGATGTCCCACCCGACGCCCACGAGGGAACAGTCGACGCCAATGGAATTGATGAGGTCGGGCTGGTCGAAGAGGAGCATTTTCGGGGCGATACCCCCGGCACTCAAGCGCGCTTCCGCAAAGGACACCAATTGCTCAATGCAATCCGATGCGACCGCCGTGTCGTTGTTGAGAAGAAAGACGTAATTTGCCCTGGCTTCGAGTGCGCGCTCCATGCCACGGTTGTTGCCGCCCGACCAGCCAAGGTTGGCGCCACATTCGAGAATCTCGACGCGCGGGTCATGCCCGAATTCGCTGCGCACAAGGTCAACGCTGCCATCCGTGCTGCCGTTGTCTATGAGGAAGAATCGCGCGTTTGCATAAGCATTCTGGCAAAGGGCGTCGAAGCAGTCATACAGGTGTTCCTGCCCATTCCAGTTGATGACGAGAACATGTACAAGGGGCTTGCCCATACTGTCCCGAAGTATAGCAGCGGCGCGGGCCTACTTCACGACGAGGTTAACCATCTTGCCGGGTATGTAGATCTCCTTGACCACCGTCTTGCCGTCGAGATGCGGGTGTACCTTGGCGTCGCCCTTGGCGGCGGAGAGAATGGCTTCCTTGTCCGCGCCGGCGGGAACGGTGACGACACCTCGCAATTTGCCGTTGACCTGGACGGGGACCTCCAGCGTGTCCTCGACGAGTAGGGCCGGATCATAAACAGGCCACGGTTCGTAGGCGATGGTGCTTGGGTGGCCAAGGCGCTCCCATATCTCCTCGCAGATGTGCGGAGCCATTGGCGCCAGAAGCAGAATGAACTGCTCGATTTCTGTTCTGTTAATGGACTCGGCCTTGACGGCGGCGTTGAGATACTCCATCAGCCGGGAAATCGATGTGTTGAACTGGAGAATATCCATGTCTTCGCTGACGCATTTGATCGTGTGGTGAAGCGTCTTCAACATGGACGGGTCTCCCCCGCTCTCCACGATTCGCGGATGGATGGACCCGTCTTCGGCGATGATCAGCGTCCAAACCCTGCGCAGGAAACGGTGAATGCCGTGGAGACCCTCTTCTGTCCACGGCTTGTCGCGGTCGAGCGGACCCATGAACATCTGGTAGAGCCGCATGGAATCCGCGCCGAGTTCCGCGACGACCTTGTCGGGATTCACGACGTTGTACCGCGACTTGCTCATCTTCTCGACCTGGGTTTCCACGGGCATATCCTTGCCCTTCACGAACCACGCGTCACCACGCTTCTCGACTTGCTCGGGGAAGTAGTACTTGCCGTTCGCATCGCGATAGGAGTGGGCCTGGATCTTGCCGGGATTGAAGAGACGCTTGAAGGGTTCGCGCGTGGACACGTAGCCCGCGTCGTACAGGACTTTGTGCCAGAAGCGCGAATACAAGAGATGCAGCACGGCATGCTCGGTGCCGCCTACGTAGAGGTCCACGGGCATCCAGTAGGACTCGGTCTCCTTGGACCAGGCGGCCTTTTCGTTGCGGGCATCGACGTAGCGAAGGTAATACCAGCAGGAACCCGCCCACTGCGGCATCGTGTTGGTCTCGCGCATCGCGGGCTTCCCAGTCGCTGCGTCCGTCGTGTTGACCCACTCCGAAGCGCGCGCGAGCGGCGGTTGCCCATCGGCGGTTGGCTTATACTCGTCGAGTTCGGGCAGCATGACCGGCAGATCTTCCATGGGTACCGCGCGGATCGTGCCGTCTCCCAAGGTGACCAGCGGGATGGGCTCGCCCCAATAGCGCTGACGGGAGAAGAGCCAGTCGCGGAGACGATAGGTCACGGTGGCCTTTCCAATCTCTTTCTCTTCCAACCAGGCGTTGATCTTCTTCTTCGCGTCGGGAACGCTGAGGCCGTCGATAAGGCCGGAATTTACGAGGATACCGTCGCCCACGTACGCGGCTTGCGAGACGTCTCCCCCGCTGACCACTTCGACGATAGGCAAACCAAACTTCGTGGCGAACTCATAGTCGCGCGTGTCGTGAGCGGGCACGGCCATGATCGCACCGTAGCCGTACTCAGCGAGCACATAGTCAGCGGTCCAGATGGGAACCTGCTTGCCGTTCACCGGGTTCACGGCGTACGCGCCAGTGAATACGCCCGTCTTTTCGCGTTCGGCCTGCATACGGTCCTGCGCGCTTCGTTTGGAGGCCGCAGCGATGTAGGTTTCAACTTCTGCCCGCTGCGCGGGGGTCGCAATCTGCAGCGTCAGCGGGTGCTCGGGTGCCAGCACGCAATACGTCGCGCCGAAGAGCGTGTCCGGGCGCGTGGTGAAGATCATGAAACTGAGATCTGTGTTCGCAACCGGGAAGACCACGTCGGCGCCTTCACTTTTGCCGATCCACTCGCGTTGCATGGCCTTGACGCTTTCCGGCCACTCGAGATCGTCGAGATCGGCGAGCAGACGTTCGGCATACGCAGTGATCTTCAACATCCACTGGCGCATAAGACGCTTCTCGACCGGGTCGCCGGTCTCGACATACTTGCCATCCTTCACCTCTTCGTTGGCAAGCACGGTGCCCACGGCGGGACACCAATTCACCGGGGCTTCGATCTGATACGCGAGCCCACGCTCAAAAAGGATTTGGAAGATCCACTGGGTCCACTTGTAGTAGCCGGGGTCGGTCGTGTCGATCTCGCGGTCCCAATCGTAAGATAGGCCGAGCAATTGTAGCTGCCGCCGAAATGTGTCGCAGTTGCGCTTGGTGATGATCGCGGGATGCTCGCCCGTGCGCATGGCGTGGCGTTCGGCGGGAAGCCCGAAGGCGTCCCAGCCCATCGGATGGAGGACATTGAAGCCCTTCATGCGCTTCACCCGCGCGATGATGTCGGTGGCCACGTAGCCCAACGGATGTCCCACGTGGAGGCCATCTCCGCTCGGGTATGGGAACATGTCGAGCACGTAATACTTGGGCTTGGCGCGGTCGATCTCCGATTTGAAAGTTTTGTTGTTCAGCCAATATGCGCGCCACTTGGGTTCGATGGCCGCGTGGTCGTAGGTCCCGCTCGACATGAAATGCAAACCTCCCGAAAATCGCGTGAATGGGGCTTTCAGACAAGAATCGCCTGACTATAGCATAAGCGCGGGGGGAGGTTCAGATCGGACGTGGTGGACGTGGTGGACCGTGTGGGCTGAGTTCGTTAAGGCCGCGGGATCGGATCCGCTTCCAAGTTGTTGCCAATGGCCTGCAATTGCGCCACGAACTCTTCCGGGATCAGTCCACCCGGGGTAATGGGCACGTCCCAAGTGACGGCTCCCCCCGAGGTGATGATGCGCCGCGTGATCCGGATGGCTTCCTCGTTGGTGAAACGGGGCGGACTTCCCGCCCACGTCGGGCCTAGATACGTGAGCACGTGGAACTGGTTGCCGTCGAGAAAACGGCCCGGAAGCTCGACCGCCTGCGGTTCGTTGATTTCGCCCGCCGTGTAATCCTCCTCGGGCGATTCCGTGCGCACCGGATTGAACACACCGGGGTTGAACGCGACGATGCTCCCCGGATTACCGGCACGGGCCGCACCTGCAAAGCTGGCGAAATTCGGAGCGCCGGGATGCTTGTACATGGCGATTGGGTAATAGCAGCCGTCAAACCACCAACCCACAACTGAGGTACCCCAGCGCGTGGACCATTCGCGGATGATCTCCTCCCACTTCTGCTGAAAGCCTTCCAGACGCGGGTCGCCACCGTCCGGACCGCCTTCAGGGTGACTCCAGATCGGATACTTGCCCGGCGCCCAGCCCAAGGCCTGCATGGCTTGCGCGTCGCGGTCCGGCGCCCCGCCCGGCAGATACACCATGAGGCGGATGCCACGCGGCGCGAGCGCCTTGGCGATGTCGGCGACAATGTCGCGTGTTGAACACGTGCTGGGCGAACGCCCGAGGAAACGATCGTAGGAGGCGTTGGGCGAGCAATAGTAGCCGGAATTCTGGCCGAGTGTGATGACGAAGTAGCGCGCCTTCACCGAGGTCAGCTGCGCGGCGAGGCCTTCCACGTCAAACGCGTTCACAACTTCATTCCAGTTTGCGGGAGTGTGTTCGCGGCCTTTCAGGGCGATATCCGAGAGGTAATGGCAGAACACGCCGAACTGCGCCTGATACAGCCACTCCGCACGGTTGGCGTCTGGCGTCTTGGCGGTTTCCTGGCCCTTCGCCAGTGTTATACCAACCACGGCGATCAGGAACAGACGTGAACACGTGCGCATCGTTGGTCCCCCCCTGCGTGCTTCGTCAAACTCGATGGCGGTATTGGCGCCACAGCATGCCGGCGGCAATGGTACCAAGGATGAAGGCTAAAGGCCACCACCGCAACGGAAGCGTCGCAAGTGAGGAGCTGACTTCAAAGCCTTGAATGGAATTCACCGCGGGCGCGAGGTTCCCCGCGGCGTCCACCGCAGTGTTCGCAGCGATCGTTAGCGTGAGCGTACCGTTTCCGCTGATGCCGATGACATTGATCGTCCGCGTGAAGACGCCCGTACCCGTGACGGTGACCATGCCCACGGCTGTGCCGGTGGGTACTATGGTGATGTCCGCGGGGGACAGCGTCACCGAGGAAGCCCCGCCGTAGTCTACGGTGTAGGTCACTGGGCCGGACCCGGTGATCGATGTCGATGGGGGCCCCACGGTAATCGAGGGCGGGGTATTGTCCACCGTGAACGTCGTGCTGGGTCCTGCGCTGGACGCGCTTTGTCCGACCGTGTCCGTGGCGGTGCCCGCGGCGATCGTGATGCCCAGCGTGCCGTTCCCGGTGATGCTGCTGATGGTGACGGTGCGCGTGAATGTCCCGTCCGCCTTGGCACCCGTGACGGTCACTGTGCCGTTGGCCGTTCCCGTCTTGTTCAGTGTGATGTCCGAGGGGTCAAAGGTAACATCGGACACGTTCTGGTACGTGACTGTGTACGAGACCGGCCCGTTTTGGGTGATGGCCGCCGTGGGCGCACTGATACCAACCGTGACGGGCGTGCTGTCCACGATGAAGGTGGCGCCTGGTCCCGCAGCGGGCGCCTCATTTCCTGCACCGTCATTGGCGGTGCCTGAAAGGATGGAGATTCCGAGCGTGCCGTCGCCTGTGATACTGCTGATCGTGACCGTGCGTGCGGAGGTGCCGCTACCGGAGACCGAGACGGACCCGTTCGCCGTGCCGGTCTTGTTGAGCACGACCTTGGAAGTGGTCAGCGATACTGCGGTGGCACCACCGTATGTGACTGCGTACGTCACGGGCCCCGTGGCCGTATAGCTGGTCGAAGGCGCACCAATGACGACCGTGGGTGCGGTGTTGTCCACTTGGAAGGTGGTGCTGGGTCCCGCCGCGGGGGCGAGATTGCCGATCGCGTCCTGCGCGGTGCCCGAAGCGATCGAGATACCCAACGTGCCGTCACCGGTGATGGAAGAGAGCGTCACGGTGCGCGAGCTGGTGCCGGAGCCGGTGACCGCCACGCTGGCGTTCGCCGTGCCCGTCTTGTTAAGGCTGATGTTCCCCGCGGCCAAGGTCACGGCGCTCGCGCCGGTGTAGTTCACCTTGTAGGTGACCGGGCCGGAGTTCGTCAGGCTCGCGGAGGGAGGGTCGATGCCTATGGTGGGCGGAATGGCGTCCACGCTGAAGGTCGTGCTCGGTCCGAGGGCGCCGGTCAGATTGCCGGCAAAATCGGCGCCGGTCCCCGCGGCGATGCTGATGCCGATAGTCCCCTGGCCGGACAGCGAACCGATCGTCACGGTGCGGGACGCGGTGCCTGAGCCGCTGATCGTCACGACACCCGATGCGGTACCCGTTGTGTTGAGGGTGACGTTCGCGGAAGAGAGCGTGATAACGTCCGCGCCGACGTAGGTGACCGTGTAGGTCACGGGCGTCGTGCCCGTGGAAGACTGGGAAGGTCCCGAGAGCGTGTTGACCGGCGAAATCTTGTCGACCGTCAACGTGCCGCTTGGCGCGGTCACCGAGTTCGGGTTACCGGCGAGGTCCGAGCCGGAGATCTGAATGGCCGCGTCGCCGTTGGAGTCCGCAACCTGGACCGTGTAGTGGTATGTGTATACACCGCTGGAAAGGCTCTGGAACGTCGCGCTGCGGCCGTTGACCGTGACCACCGGATTGGCGGAAAGCGCTTCGCTGGTGGTGAAGGTAATCGCAATTGAGGCGGATAGCTTGCCGTAGCTTGGGTTCGCCACAATGTTGGTGAAGTTCGGGGGCGTTTCGTCGGGGCCCGTCGTCACGCTGAAGGTGCCGCTACCGGATACGCGCTTGACGACCAGGTAGACGCGCGTGTTGCTGGTGGCGGTGTAGGAGATGTCCTCCGTGCCGCCGTTGCCCGCCGTGGTGCTCGACGCCAGGAGCACGGGCGTGCCGTACGCGGACGGACTCCCGCTGTAGAGGTAGAAGTCGAAGTCGCCGCCAGCGGGGTTTGTGAGCGTGGGATTCAGGACAGTGCCGGTCGTGAGGTCCACGTATCTGGCCCAGGCACGGCGGCTGTAGTTGTTGCCGCCCAGCGCGTCCGTGGAAACGGACCCGATAGGCAGCGGCAGTGTCGCGGCTTCGATCGCCGCATCCGGATTGATGAGTCCGTATCCTTCGTAGATGTCCTTGCTTATGGGAAAACCGCTCGGTCCGGCCGCGGCGCGCTGCAGCGTGGGATTGGAGCCCGAACTTGCTTCGCGGTTCGCGTTGGTTTCCGTCGCGGTGGCGCTCAGGAGCATCTTCACCAGCCGCGCATGCTGGCTGGAGGTGAAGTCCCACGTGGTGCCGGAATCCTGGAGCGCTTCGATCACAAGCGCGGCGCACCCCGCCACGAACGGGCTCGACATGGAAGTGCCCGTAAGGCTGTAGTAATCGTTGGCCTGGACATCGGCGAAGGTGGACCGCTCGCCATCGGCGGTGTTGCTGTCGGGCGCGAACAGGAGCGAATAGTAGTACGAACCGCCAGGACCCAGCACGTCGGGCTTGAAGTCTTCCTCTTGCCCGGAGGTGGACCCCGGGCTTGTGAAACCCCAACTCGTGAAGTCCGTCAAGGTGTTGACGTCATTGGTCGCGCCCACGGTGAGGGCCATGGCGGCGCGGCCCGGGTCGTCGATGATCGCCGCCCCGCCGGACTCGGTGCCGTCGTTACCGGCGGACACGCACATGACGATCCCGGCGTTGACGGCGCTGTTCACCTTTTGCCGGATGGAAGCGTCGATGCCGGGGTCGCCGACCATGCCCAGGCTCATGTTGATCACTTTGATGTTCTGAGACACGCGGTTGGCGACCATGGTATCGACGGCCGCGCCGATATAGGTGCTGAGGCTGTCGCCGTCGTCGGTGAATACCTTCCCCGCGGCCCAGGAACAGCCGGGCGCCACGCCGCTCAGGCGGTTGAACCCGTCGCCCACGCCGGGATAGTTCGTGATCGTGTTCGCGACCGCGTATGTCGAGATGGAGCCGTTGGAGTACAAGCCGGCCGTGTATTGAAGGTTGGCGTTTGCCGTGAACGAGTTGCTTTCCGAGACAGGTGACGTGCCGGTGGTGGGCGTGCCGAGTTCGTCGTAATCCCCGGCGCCCGTGCCGATGGCGTGCGAGAGTCCCGCCAGTTCCGCAGAGCCTCCGCCCAACCAACGCGCCGTGGACGACAGCGTGACCGAGCCCGAGGGTAGCCAGAACGGGCTCGGGTAAAACATGCCGCTGGAAAGGTCGCTCATCGAGCCGCTGTCCGTGTACCGCAGCGTGCCCGTGGCCGTGCCGCTCGCGGCGCCGGTGCCCAGGGCGATGCCCGCCACATGGGTGCCGTGCTGACCGTCATCCTCCGGGGTGGTCGAGCCGTCGGGCGTGAAGTCGTGCCAGTACACCTTGCGCCCGTCGAGGTCCGTGTGCGACTCGTCGAGGCCGCTGTCGATGACGCCAATCGTGATGGTGCTGTTGCCTCGAAAACCGCCCGTGCTGCCCGCGAACCCGTCCACCCACACAGGGCGCACGCGCCCGGTCTGCGTCGCGATGTCCATGTGCAATCTGGCGGCCGTGGGCTGGTGGACCAGCCGCAACGCGGCCCCCACGCTCTTCGGCACTTCGCTTATTTTGCTCAAGGGCAGGCGGCCGTTCCACCCGTAGGAAACGGCCTGATAAATGTACGTAATCTCGCCGCCCAGGCTCAGGAAGGCGTCGATCTGGCCCTGCGTGACCGGCTGACCGAAGATGAGTTCCACATCCACCCGCGTATCCAGCATCTTCGACGCCAGGCTCCGCTCCGCTTCCGTCGTGGACGCCCTCACGGACGCTTCCGCCGCGCGCTGGCGGCTCAATAGCGCGTCATCGACGCGGTCGCGGTCCACATCATTCCGGTAGGTCTCGCCGATGAGCGGGGGCACCGCAGGTTCCGGCGGCGGTGCCGGGGATTGAATGGCGGCCTGGCCGTGGGCCGCGGCGCTTAGCAGGGCGCTTACCAGAAGAAGCGCGAACACTCCTCCGCGCGTCACGCTCTTTCCTGCACCGGGACCCAAACACACGCGGCTCCCTGCGCTGAAGGATGGATAACTAACCATATACCTCACGGACTGGCCTTCACCAGGTACATTCCCGGCCCCGAGCACAACAAAATCTCACGAAAGCGGCAGAGTAAATCAAGCACCCCGGGACTGCGAGATGACGGCCAAGACCCGCACACCCCAGGCGACGCACATAGTCTAGCACAAGCCTTGTTCAGGAGAGATCACATCCCAACAATTCACGGCCGTCGCGTAATCAAGTCAAAGGCCGTGCCTACTGCGGACAATTCTCACGAAAAGAGTAACCGCAAACGAAGATTCAGTTACAGCCTCAAACCCCGACCTGCACCCCCGCACAGACCCAACAACTGCGAAAAGAGTTGAAACCGCTGAACCCGCACCCCCAGACAAAAGAAAAGCGCCCCGCTGGGAGGCGCAAAAGGCCGCCGACCTTGCCCGGTGTTCCATGATCGTCAGCCTGCACCGCCATAGGTCCCGTACTTCCCATACTCCCCATCACCCCCATGGCTCTTGGTAGAACGCAACGAAGAGCCAGCAAGGATGCTGGCGCTCCTGGTCGGGCGTTTCGGGTCGGGCGTTTCGGGTCGGGCGTTTCGGGTCGGGCGTTTCGGGTTGGGCGTTTCGGGTTGAGCGTTTCGGGTTGGGCGTTTCGGGTTGGGCGTTTCGGGTTGGGAATCGGTTGCGCAGTTGGAAACAGGAAACGGGGCCGGGCCGTGGTTTGGCCGGGCCCCGTTGGGGGTGCGTTGCGGGTGGCGCTTATTCGGGTTGGGTGAAGGTGACGCCGGCGCCGGTGGGCAGGGCGAGGCGGAGCATGAAGTTCCAGCCGCCCGCGCCTTGGCTGATCTTGACGAGGATGCGGTTGCGCCCTTTGACGAGGCGGATGTCGGCCTTGTCCTGGTCGAGGGCGGCGCCGCGGTCAACGCGGTTCTCCCACACTTTTTCGCCGTTCACCCACACTTTGTTGCCGTCGTCGGAGCCGATGCGGACTTGCGCGGTGGTGTCTTCGGGCACGTCGACTTCGGCGTAGGCGTAGCCGAAGCAGCGGTCGCGTTGCGCGATGTTACCGGAGAGGTCGACGAGGCCGAGCGCGTCGTTGGTGACGGTGGGTTTCCATGCGAGGGTGGCGTCGCCGGCCTTGAAGGTGGCTGCGAGGTCAATGTTGGGTTCGCCGACGAAGGCGGTGTCCCAATCGGCGTCGTTCTTCCAGTCGAAGGGGCCGATGAGGCGCCAGCGCTTCACGACGCCGAGGAGATTGGCGAGGTCGGCGGGAACGCCCGCGCCTTGCAGGCGCTGGGCGAGTTGCACGAGCAGCTCGGGCGAGATGTCCAGGCTGCGCACGAGGTCGAAGGCTTCTTTGGCTTTCGCCTTGTCTTCGGCGGCCACCGCGCCCGCCACGGAGACGAAGGCGGGGACGGCTGCGTCCTTTAGGGCGGCGTTTTCGAGCAGGCCTTTCACGAGGTCGTAGGCCTGGGGCACGGGGTAGCGTTCGAGGCCTTGCACGCAGACGCGGCGCAGGTCATCGTCCGTCGCGAGGTCATAGAGCTGCATGTAGGCGAGGCCGGCGGCCTGCGCGTTGCCGGCGTTGCCGAGCGAGCCGGCCATGCCGCGCACCGAGGCGAGCGCGAAGGCTTTCTCGTCGTCGCTGCCGTTGCGCGCGACATCGACGAGGGCCGCGAAGGCCTGCATGGATTGCATGGCCGCGAGGGCGTGCAAGGCGGCCGCGCGGATTTCGGGGGTGGCGTTGTTCAGCTCACCCTTGACGAGATCGAGCGTGGCGAGTTCGCGGCGCTGTCCCCACACGTTGAGCAGACTCACGCGAATCGGCTGGCTCAGCTTGGGATACACCGCGACAACGGTCTTCACCGCTTCGAGTCCCTGCAGACTGGCCAAGGCCTGCGCGGCGGTGTCGGCCATGTCGGGGTCATCGGCGGGAATGGCGGCAACGATCGAGTCGACGACGGACGCGTCGCCGGAGCGACCCAGGCCCGACATGGCGGTGGCGCGGATGATGTAGGTGGGTCCCGTGGCGAGGATGTCGCGGTACGTGTCCATCGCGAGGTTCCAGTTGCCGCCCTTCAGCACGACCGCGTCGGTCAGGCGCAGGAGAGCGTCGTAGGCTTTGAACTGGGTTTCGGGCGTGGCCTGTGTGGCGATCGTCTTGAAGGCGGGTACAAGACCGGGGTCGCCGGTCCAGCTCAGCGCCGTGGCCGCGGCCGCGCGCACGCCCGCATTGGCGTGACTCAAGAGCGCGGTCAACGGTTCGATGGAGCGGTCCTTCCGAAGTTTGCCCGCGGCGTCGATCAGTGCCGCCGCGAATGCGGGGTCCGCGACGGAAACCGCATTCAGCAGCGCGGTGCAGGCGTTGTCCGTGCCGATCTCTTCGAGGCAAGCGCGGGCCTTCTCACGCAGTTCGGCATTGGTGAGCAGCGCCGCGACGGGACCGACATCAAAGCCTTCCGGCACGATGATCGGCAACAATCGCAGGCCGAGTTCCACCTGGACGCGCGGCTTGTCCGGTGCAAGGCAGGCCATCATCTGGTTGGCCGCGAAGAGCTGATCGGCTTCGTGACCAGGCGCGGCCGCGCCGTTCAGGATGTCCGCGATCACGTTGCGCGCGGCAAGTCGAACCGGCTGGTTTTCCTGCGCGAGCAGCGGGATGATGGAAGGCAGCGGAGTGACGCCCTCGCGCGGGAGCAATTGGCGCGCGCGAATGCGCGCGGCCTCGTCGGGGCTGGACAGGTCCGCGGCGAGCTGCCGCCAGTCTGCGGAAGCCGCAACGGTCGCTATTAACGCCACGGCCACCACGGGCCAGCGGCAGATTGATTTCATGGACATGATTGCGTCTCCCCTCAGAACTGCCACGGCGCGCGATACGCGCGGGTCAGGTAGCGGTTGGCTTCTTCGTCGTTGATGAATCGCTCGGCCTCACCGTCCCACAGCATCTTGCGCCCGGTCTTGAGCGCGATGCCCGCGAGCAGCACCGTGGTGGTCGAGCGGACGCCTTGTTCGATGTCGGCCGCGGGACGCTTGCGCGTGCGGACGCATTCGAAGAAGTTGTTGTGGTGGTCGTCGTTGGCCCAGCTCAGTTCCGGCGCACCGATCTTCTCGCCGATACCGAGTTCGGCGGGCTCGACGAGGTATCGATTGCGGTCCACGTAAAGCACGCCCTTGTCCCCTTGAAAGCGGATGCCGTAGCCGCTGCCACCTTTGCGCTCTTGCGGGCGTTGCTCCCAGGTCACATTACAACCCTCGAACTCGATGAGCGTCTCGATGACCTCATAGTTGTCACAGCCGGGCGCGTGCCGGTAACTGCCGCCCATGGACTGAATGCTGAGCGGTCTGTCCTTGCCGATGCCCCAGTGCACGATGTCCATGAGGTGGACGCCCCAGTTCGTGAGTTGTCCGCCGCGCGCGTAGTCATGGCACCCCATGAAACCTTGAAAGCGCTCCGCACTGAACGGTTCGTACGGCGCGGGTCCCAGCCAGAGGTCCCAGTCGAGACCCTGGGGAACAGGACGCGGCGTTTCGCCTTCGCCAAAGCCGTTCACGTCGATCCAGGCGCCCGCGGAGGTGATCTGTCCGAGTTTGCCGCTCTTCACGATCTCGATGGCTTCCTGAAAGATGGGCATGGAACGCTGTTGCGTGCCCAGTTGAACGACGCGTCCGTAGCGGCGCGCGGCATTGACCATCGCGCGGCCTTCAGCCACGGTGGGGCACGCGGGCTTCTCGACATAGACATCCTTGCCCGCCTGGCATCCGAGGATGGTCAGCAGCGGGTGCCAGTGGTCTGGCGTCGGCGCGAAGATCGCATCGACGTCATCGCGGTCGAGCACACGGCGAAAGTCCTGGTAGCCGTCTGGTGTAACGCCGGTGGTCTCCCCCACCGCCTTGCACGCGTTCATATAGCGCGGCTGATACACATCGCACAACGCCACGAGCGTGCAGTTGGGATTCTTGGCGAGGGCCGCGATGTGGCGGCTGCCCATGCCTCCGCACCCGATAACGCCGAGGCGGACCTTGTTGTTCGGCCCCACGGTCGCATGTGCGCCCCGCGCTCCCCAAACGCATGCAGCGGTGGCAGCGCCGGTGCGCGCCATGAATTGCCGCCGGTTAATCGTACCCATATGCAGGTTCTCCCCTCTTGGATGTCCGCGCCAAATGCGCGGAA
>JADLCA010000489.1 GCA_020847495.1 Candidatus Hydrogenedentota bacterium
CTTGCACAATAGATGCTTAGGTGCATTCATATAAAACATGGTCGTGATTTGCCTAATTATCAACTCACGGATTCCCGTCCGCAATTCCCCTGTCGGTATGGCAACAAATTGCCAGAATCGAAAAACTGAACCCCCTGATTGACATTCCTCACCGCGACTCCTTCACCTAAACCCGGTTGCTATCCATCCGCCCAAGGGGGTATCCTTTGACTCATGCGACTATCCTTTGTCACATCCACCACTTCCGGGGGTTATCCGGGGCATGAGACGGTGTTTGCTTGCGCGGGGCGGATTCTGTGTGTCCTCATAGTCATAGTGGCGGCATGTGGTTGCGGGTCCGGTGGCTCGCAGGCGCCTGCCACCACGGATGATCGAGGTGAAGCCGCAAATCCCCAGGCGCTGCTGGACGAGTGGAAGGGGCTCATTGCGGACCCCGAGGCGAATCTCAGTAATCCGCGGCTGGCCGCGTTGACCTCCATGCTGGCGGTTCAAGCGCCCGGTCTATTGAACGTCATGGTCGATATGCTGGTCGATCCGGCCACGAAACCGCAATCGAAGTTGATGATTCTCAGCAGTCTTGAGGTTGCGCTCGATCCGGCGCTGGTTCCCCGTTTGCTCCAACTGACGGAACCGGGCGTGGACCCTGTTGTGCGCTCCGGGGTGACCATGCTGCTTGCGAACGCAAGGACGCCGGAGGTGGGGCAACGGTTGGACGAGCTTTCCCGGGATGAGGACTCAAGGGTGCGGCTGGCGGCCCTCAACGGAATGGTGCTTCAGGGGGATGCCGAGGCGCGGGATACCCTGCGCGCGTGGTACCTGGAGGCCGGCACCCCGCAACCTTTCCGTGAGCGGATCGCGCTGACGTTGGGTCTGCAACCGGTGCGCGGCGATTCGCCGGTACTCGCGATGGCCTTGAAGGACACTGCCATCGATCCCGGCACACGCATGATTATTGCGGGGGCTCTCAGCGCGCTTGGCGATCCGGAGGCAGTGCAGGCCTTGAAGGACTGCGCGGAGAGCGATGCGCCGGAAGATCTCAAGACCTTGGCGCGCGATGCGCTCGCCGCCACGGAGTCGCGGCAGACGCTGCCATACGAACCTCCCGGCGCGGTAAACGCGATACAATTACCGGTGGTGGTGAACGGAAACGGATAGAAGTCGAGGAGAGACGTGCAGCCGTGCTGTTCAAGAAGAAGTCGAGACGGGGCTTGCCGGTGATTCTCCGCCACTCGCATGAGGACGAGCCGGCGGGGCAGACGAGTCTCTACCGCATCGAATTCGAGATGATGCAGAAGGGTTCCGTCAATTACCGGAGCGGCGTGGCCGTGCGTCAATTCGGCGTGTACGTGAACGGAGTCATCCGCCTTGTCACCAGCGGCGACATGGTCGATCGCGACACCTACGAGGCGCTGGTTGCGGCCGGTGCGATTCCGGCCGACCCCGAGAGCGCGACGCGCACGTTCGGTCCGCCGCGCGAAAAGAAGAAGACCCCCCTGGTCGAAGACCCGGGTGTGGATTGGGAGTAGTCGCAGTTGGGTGCATCCATTTCCCTTGCCATGATTGTGAAGGACGAGGCCGACCAGTTGGGCCCGTGCCTCGCGAGCGTCCGCGACGCGGTCAGCGAGATTTGTATCGTCGACACCGGATCAACGGATGACACACTCGCCATCGCCAAGTCGCAGAAGGCCAAACTCAGCGTCTATCTGTGGTGCGACGATTTCGCGGCGGCCCGCAACGAATCGTTGCGGCTGTGCACCATGGACTGGATATTCGTTCTGGACGCTGACGAGCGCCTGGCCCCGCGCGACCTTCCCGCGCTTCAGGCCCTCGCGCGAAGTCCCCACGACACCTGCTACCGCTTCACAACACGCAACTACACGAACAACAGCGGCGTCAGCGAGTTCCATCCCTGTGAACCAAACGATCCCAATGCGCGGGGATTCGAGGGCTGGTATCCGAGCACGAAGGTGCGTTTTTTTCCGAACCGCGCAGGCGCGAAGTTCGAGGGCAAAGTCCACGAACTGGTGAACCACTCCCTGGAGCGCCAAGGCATCCGGGTGGTGGACAGCCCGATTCCCATTCATCATTACCCCTTGACGCGTGAGCCGGAGAAGATCCGCAAGAAACAGGAGATGTACCTGCATCTAGGCCACGAGAAAGTCATGGCCGATCCCAAGGATCCCAACGCGTATGCGGAACTCGGCAATCAATACGTGGAGGTGGGCGACTACGCCAACGCGGCCGGCGCCTACCGCGAGGCCATCAAGCTGGACCCCACCAATGCCGGTCTCCTCAAGGATCTTGGCGGCGTGCTGTATCAACTCAAACGTTACGAGGACGCGCACAAGGCGCTTCGCCTCGCCATCGAACGCGACCCCAAACTGGTGGACGCCTGGCGCAACCTCGGCGTGCTCCTGGTCGATACGAAAGAGTATGAAGGGGCCATCGAGTGCTTCCAGCAGGCCCTGACGCTGGAGCCTTCGTGGAGCGAAGGGCACCGTTATCTCAGCGTGGCCGTCGAAGGCGCCGGCCGCCTGCCGGATGCGGCAGAGGAATCCTGCAAGGCCCTGAAGCTCCTGCCGCGTTCGCTGGAATGCCTCCGCCTCTACATCCACCAGATGCTTCGACTCGAACGCCGCGCCGAGGCGCGCACCGTAATCCTGGACCTCATCGGCGCGGGGCACGAGTCGCCGGAACTCCACAACGCGCTCGGCGAGTTGTTCTACTACGACAACTTGCACGAGGAATCCAAGGACCACTTCCGCCGCGCGGGCGACGGGGGCCTCACGCAGGCCTACAACAACCTCGGCGTCGTGTACTTCAAGCAGGGTCAGCTCCAGGAGGCCCGGGCCGCCTTCGAGAAATGCCTCGCGGCCGATCCCAGCCATCGCGGCGCCCGCAGCAACCTCGAAAAGGTCATCAACCGCCTCGGCTGAACTCGCCCCCGGTTTCCGCATTGTTGACATTCTGGCTAAAGTTTCGCCCCTCCCTTGCCGATACAACCCAATGAAGCCCGCGAGTGCGGCCGCTTCTACCGATGCACGGATGCAAAGGTAGGTAGTCATCACGGAGGATATGTGTCATGGGGCTACGCATCAATACCAACGTCGCCGCGCTCAATACCAGCCGAATCCTGCGACGGTCCACCAGTTCCCTCAACGGCAGCCTTGAACGTCTCGCCAGTGGTCTGCGCATCAACCGTGCGGCAGACGACGCGGCGGGTCTAGCCATTTCCGAGGGATTCCGAACGGTCATCCGGGGCACCCAGGTGGCCCAGCGCAACGCCCAGGACGGCATCAGCCTGATTCAGACCGCCGAAGGGGCCCTGGAAAGCACCACCAATATCCTGCAACGCATCCGCGAGCTGGCCGTGCAGGCCGCAAACGGAACCCAGAGCGACAGCAACCGGCTGTCTCTCGATGCGGAAGTGCAGCAACTCCTCGGGCAAATCGACGATATCGCACTGGACACGGAGTTCAACGGGCTGCGTGTCCTCAGCGCGGCGCAGACGGTCACCCTGCAGGCCGGGCATCAGGCGGGCCAGACGCTCATCATCGCGGTGAACGGCGCCAAGACCAGCGACCTGCTCATCAGCCGCGTGAACGTGTCGAGCGTGGCGACCGCGGTTTCCGCGCTCAGCACGATCGACAACGCCCTGCGCAGCGTGACGAGCCTCCGCAGCACTTTCGGCGCGTTCCAGAACCGGCTTGAGTTTACGATCCAGACCTTGGCCATCCAGGAGGAAAGCTCGAGCGCGTCAGACAGTTACCTGCGCGATGCCGATATCGCCCGCGAGACCATCGCGTTCACGCGCAATCAGATTCTCGTGAGTGCCGGCACCTCCGTTCTGGCCCAGTCGAACGTCATCCCGCAGACAGCCCTGCAGCTCTTGGGCGCCGGTTAAGTCACCCGCCCCCGGGCTTGATATAGGCTCCAGGGAGTCTTCCCGGGCAATTGCCCCGGGAAGGCTCTCCGCTTTCCGGCGCTTTTTGGGGTGGACCCACGGGCGGGGGATAGACACCGTACGGGTGGGGGACAGACCCCGTGTTTCGCTGCCGAGAGGATGAGTCTCGGCGCGCGGAGCCTGCGCGAAAGACGGTGTCAGTCCCATTCAACTGCCGTTTTTAGGTTCAAAGGACGTTCTTGGGGTGCACAGATCAGAGCGGGGCGACGCGGACGCCGTCCGCGAGTTCGTTCTTGGGCTCAGCCACGACAATCTGGCCGGATTGGAGTCCGGACCGGATCGCGGCCCAATCGTCGTTCTTGAGGGCGATCTCCACGGGGACGAGGCGTGCCCGCCCGCCTTCCACCACGAAGACGGCCCAGCCACCGTCACTCCGGAAAGTGGCGCGTTCCGGCACGGTAATGGCGTCCTTTGCTTCACCCGTGATGATGCGGACGTCGACGCTGGTGCCCGGACGCAGGTTCTCGGAGGGGTCGTCAAATACCAGGATTGTCCGGACGCGCTGTTGCTCGATGCCCAGCGCGGAGACCTTCTGGAACCCCGAGGGGTAGATGCGTTTCACGCGGCCCATGACCACGCGATCGTTCAGGGCCTTGCCGGTGATCTCGACGGGGTCGTCCACCTTTACGCGCACGATCTCCTCGGACAACACATCGCACTCGATCTCCATCGTTGTCAGGTCTCCGATACGCAGCAGCGGCGTGCCCGCGGCCAGCACACGTTTGTCGTCGATGAACTTTTCGAGCACGACGCCCTTGACGGGCGAGGTGATTTGGGTCTTGGCGAGATCGTCCTTCAGGACGTTGAGCTGCGACTCCAGGTTCTCGATCTCCTTGCGATACACCTCGCGCATGAATTCGTTGTCGTCCACGGAACCGGCAAGCCGTTGCGCCGCGAGTTCCGCGATATCGAGGGCCTTCTTCACGGAGTCACCGGCGAGCGACACCCGCTCCAGATTCTCCTTGGCATTCTTGAGCCCGCGTTCTGCGTCGTCGTACTGCGATTGACTGACCGCGCCCGATTCAAACAAGGCCTTCACACGGTTGTACTCGCGCCCGGCGTCCTTGAAATCGTTTTCCGCGATCGCTTTTTCGGCTGCGGCGATGGCCTGGCGGTCATGCTCCTCCTTGATCCGAAGCTCCGCGGACGCCAGATCCTCCGGCTTGGGCTTTTCGACGTCCACACTGGTGATGCGCGCCCGAGCCTGCGCGATAAGCGCCTCGAGCGCTGCCACCTGCTGCTCGAGATCGTAGGCATCGACCGTCGCCACGCATCCGCCGGCGTCCACTTCATCGCCTTCCTCAAGCGTGATGGCATCCACCGTGCCGCTGAGCGGCATATCGATGATGATGTCATCCGCGAGCCGCGTCTTCGCGTCTTCGGCGATATACTCGCGCACGGTGCGCGCCGACACCTCCGCCACTTCCACGGCCACCGGGCGCTCACGTGACATCATCCACAGAAGCGCCAGGACGGCCACGACGCCTCCCGCGATCACCATACGCTTGCGGGCAAACACCTTACTCGCGCTCCTTCAGTACCTCGACCATGTCGAGTTTTCGAATCTGGCGGCGCACCGCGAGGTTCGCCAACACCACAAACAGGAAAGAAAGAACCGTCGCCGTCACAAAGGTCTCCGTATCGAGATGAAATGGCAAACGGTACAGTTCATTGTCGTATGCGCTCACCAGCAGCCGGCAGATGCCCGCCCCAAACGGAATTCCCAATATCAGTCCTACGACGCAGAGGGCGAAGTTCTCATGATAGAGGATGCGGCCCACCTCCTGCGTAGTAAATCCCAGCACCCGCAGCGAAGCGAGTTCGCGCTGGCGTTCCGCGAGCGACACGGCGGTGATGTTGTAGATGACCGCGAACGCGATGACCGCCGCGAACACGATATTCATCGTGTTGCTGATCTGCGCGCTCATCTCGATGGTGTCCTGCAAGCCTTTCAGGGAATCGGCTTTGACCTCGACGGCGGCGACGCCGGGCACGTCCTTCAGGTGACGGCTCAGGTCTCGTTCCATGCCGGGTTCCACACGCAATAGCACGGCGTTCGCCGCGAAAGGTTCGTCCAGAATGCGGCTCAGGGTATCGAGATCCATATACGCCGACGAACCGAGGTATTGCTCCACGATCTGGTTCACTACCAAGGTGCGCTCTTTGGTGATGCGGCCCATGAGCGGCTTGAGCGTCAGCACGTCGCCCACACCCACTCCGAGATCGCGCGCAAGCCTGTCGGAAAGCGTCAGACCCGTCGCGCCGACGTCAACCGGCTCCTGTTTGGCGTTGATGAGTCGTTGAAGCCGCGCACCGCGCGGCACGCCGATGACCACGATGTCTTTCTTGCGCCACGCCGAGCGGACCTCGAAGGGATACTGCAGGAGCGGCTCCGCATACCGCACGTGGTCGAAGCGCGCGGCCTCGTACAGCGCGTCCTTGCCGCGCTCCGTCTGAAAGGAGACCTTGACGTCTTCCCGCTGCGCGATCTCGAATTGAAACTTCAGCATGTAGTCCATCGCGTCGAGCGAGAAGAACCCCATGATGAGAATGCCCGAGGAGATCATGACGCCGAAGGCGTTCAGCGAGGCCCGGAACGCGTTGCGCGACACGTTGCGGCCGATCATCTTCCAGGTGAAAGAGAGCCGCCGCCACAGCGCGGGCACGCGCTCAAGCAGCGTGCGGTGGGCGTAATGCGGCGCCTCGGGGCGCATGGACTCCGCGGGCCGGATGCGCATCGCGCGCAGGGCCGCGAAGAGCGCGCCGAGCAGGGAGAACCCGATCCCGATGGCCATGGATCGCGCAAGCACGTCGAAGTAGACGCGCGAGCGGAGCAACGGGAAATCGTAGAACTCGACGTACATTCGTATCATCGCGTTCGCCAGCCACTGCCCCACGGCAAACCCGGCAAGGCTGCCCGCGATGCTGAGGGCCAGCGCGTACTTCACGTAGTGAAACGCCACCGCACGGCTCGAATAGCCGTAGGCCTTGAGCAGGCCTATCTCCGTGCGTTCCTTGCGCACCATGCGATTCAGCAAGACCAGCAGGACCAGCGCGGCGATCCCCTGAAAAAGCCCTGGGATGATCTTCGCCATCACTTCGAGGCCCTTGATCTCGTCGGAGATGAAGCGATTCGAGATCTGGTTCCCGGCCTTGACCTTGGCGAAAACTCCGTAAGGCTTCAGCAGGTCTTCCGCGCGTTCGAGGATTGCGTCAAGCTGTTCCGGGTCTTCCACCGATCCAACGATGTTATTGCAGGCTTCCTTCATGTCGAGCGCGGTTTCCGCGAACTCCTGCGGCACCCACAGGATGCCGAAGCGCTCGGAGTTCGGCACGAGTTCCTGCACGCTCCGGATCATGTAGACATACTCCGGCGACAGCGCGATGCCGACAATGCGCAACGAGTGCTTCTTGTTGTCAATGGAGGCTTCGATGCGATCGCCCAGAACCAGGCGGTTGGCTTCCGCGAATCGCTTGCTCAGGATGACCTCGTTCGGATTACCCTCGCTGAAGTAACGGCCTTCGAGGAGGCAGATATCGTTGATCACATGCTCCTGCCGATCCGGCATCGACACGATCCGCCCAATGCGCGGCTCGTCGGCGCCCTCGAGATCAACGTTGACGTCTTCCACGATGCGCCCGCGCACCTGCCGCACGCCCGGCAGCGATTCGAGCCGGAACACGGACGTGAGCGGGGCGCGCTCCAACATGATCTCGAAATCAGCGAAACGGTAATGCGCGTAGTAGGTGGAGCGTGTCAGCTCGAGATTGCTGTGGGCCGACGCGATGGCGATGTAGCACGCGGTGCCGCAGAGGACCACCGCCGCGACGGCCATCGATTGGCCCCGCGAGCGCCACAAGGTTCGCAGCAGCTTTCTATCCAGTACGCGCATGTCGTGGTGTCACCATTCCAGTTCGGATGCTGTCTTCCGCTTCGCGTTTACGGTGATGTCGCGCACGTGCCCGTCCATCATGCGGACGACGCGATGGGCCATGTCGCCGATGGATGCGTTGTGCGTGATCACGATGACCGTCGTGCCAAGGGAACGGTTGATCTCATTCAACACGTCGAGGACGACCTTCCCGGTCGTGAAGTCAAGCGCGCCGGTGGGTTCGTCGCACAGGAGAATCTCCGGTTGCTTGGCGACGGCCCGCGCAATCGCTACACGCTGTTGTTCGCCCCCCGAGAGTTGCGACGGGAAGTGCCCGCCTCGCTCGACCAAATTGACGAGGCGCAGGGCTTCGCGCGCGGGTAGCGGGTTGCGCGAGATCTCCGTCGCCATTTCCACGTTTTCCTCGGCCGTGAGGTTGGGCATGAGGTTGTAGAACTGAAACACGAAGCCGATATGATGGCGGCGATACTGGGTGAGCTGCGCCTCGCCGTACGCGCTGAGTTCGTCGTCGCGATACCACACGCGCCCGGCGCTGGCGGTGTCAATCCCGCCGATGATGTTCAGGAGCGTGCTCTTGCCCGAGCCGCTCGGGCCGAGGATGACGAGGAACTCGCCCTCGTAGACTTCCAGCGTCACCTCGCGCAAGGCGGAGACGGTGACCTCGCCCATGCGATAGTCCTTCTTCACGCCCTCGACGCGAAAGACGGCCTTCGGCGCGGCGCCGGTTATGGAAGGGCCTTGCGCAGTCATATGGTTAGTCTATCACAGGATAACGCAAAAGAGACTGTGTGTAAGAGACCGGCGAGGGCGCCGGTCCCACACGCGGTCGGCGATCGGACGGATCGGACGGATCGGACCGATCGGACCGGCCAGACCGATCCGCCGGATCCGTCCAATCAGTCCGATTCGATCTGCAGGCGCCCTCGCCGGTCTTTTTCTCAAGGCCGGTGTTGCGATCAATACGTGTCGGGTTCAGGAGGGGGCGGCGGCGGGGGTGCCTGCTCGAGCTTGGCTCTCTTCTGTTGTTTCCGAAGCCATTTGTAGTGCGTGAGGATGAGTGACAATGCGCCCGTGAGTCCGCCCAGCACGAAGGGGTGTGGCACGAATGCCGCGACAAGCGCAAGAGGCAACAACACGGCGAAGTACTGGTAGAGAGACCACGAGAGCATCAGTCCATGTTCGATATCCACGTGTCCGGAGATGCCGCCAGGATCCCGCAACACCGAGCGAAATACGAGGATATTCGAAACGTGCCGGCCGAGGACCGAGGCGAACAGGACCAATAGAAATCCCATGAGGAAGGGCGTCAGGAGCGAATCCAGTGGCGCGAACGGCGGATCGGGCAAGACCACTTCCACCAGCAACACGAAGATGAGCGAGAACAGCAACGTGAGCGACAGGTGCCGCGGATTGAACCACTTCTTCTGGGCAATCTGCTTTTGCCAGGCGGGATTCATCTCGTAATGTTGCATCGCGATGTACTTGGCGTAGCCCTTCTCATTGAGGGCCGCGCCGATGATGGTCAGGTAGTAATCGAGCAGCATGAAGACAGGCAGCAAGAGCAGTTCGGGATGTCTCATGGCTTTTTCATCTTCACCGTTGTGTGCGCGTGGATCAAAACGCCGCGCCGTGCCGCTTCCCGTTCTCGTCCCAGATGTAAAACCCCTGTCCGGTCTTCGCACCCAGATGGCCTTCGCTTACCATACGCTCGAGCAGTGCAGGCGCCTTCGGCGTATATTCGGGGTCGAGGCTGTGCATGACGTTGACGGCGTTGAGCGAAATGTCAAGGCCCGCGAGGTCCGCGATGCATAGCGGTCCCACGCGCATGTTGAATCCGTCGCACATGCCCTGATCGATCTCTTCGATGGAGCCCGCGCCACACTCGACGAGCCGGATCGCCTCGCATGCCATCGCTCCGAAAATGCGGTTCATCAGGAAACCCGGAATATCCTGTCGCACCAGGATGGGATTCTTGCCGAGAGCGTATGCGAAGTCGAGTACCGCGTGGGTCACCGCCTCATCCGTTTGCGGATTGGGAATGATCTCGACCAGCTTCATCAACGGCACCGGTCCGAAGAAGTGTATGCCGATGACGCGGCCGGGGCGCTTGGTGGCAAGCGCCAGTTGCGTGATCGGAATGGTGGATGTGTTGGACGCCAGGATGGCCTCCGTCTTGCACAGAGTTTGGAGTTGGGCAAAGACTTCCTTCTTGAGCGCGATCTGCTCGAAGACCGCCTCGATCACCAGATCGGCTTCGGCCGCCGCCCCGAGATCCCGCGCCGTCGAGATTCGGTTCAATACCTCATCCACCGCATCGGCCACGACGCCCTTGGACACGAGCTTCTCCACCGACCAGCGAATGCTTTTCAAGGCGCGGGCGAAACGCTGTTCGTCGATGTCGATGAGGCAGACGTGAAACCCGCTCTGCGCGCAGACCTGCGCGATCCCGCTGCCCATGAATCCGGATCCCACCACTGCGACCGTTTGGATGCTCATGGTGCGTCTCCCCCTCTAAGTTGTGAAACCGCCGTCACAGGCGATGACCGCGCCAGTTGTGTAGCTCGACGCATCCGACGCGAGGTAGATCGCCGCGCCCACTATTTCACTGGCTTGCGCGTGCCGGCCCATCGGCGTCTGCCGTTTGAAGAACTCATACATCTCCGGTGTTTCCAGCAGTACGGACGAAAATTTCGTCTCGACGAGACCAGGCGCGATAGCGTTGCAGCGCACATTGGCGCCGCCCAGTTCTTTTGCGAACATGCGCGTCATGGCGATCACGGCGGCCTTGGTGATGCCGTAGACGCCTTGCATGGGCGGTGGCGAGATGCCTGCGATGCTCGCGATATTGATGATCGACCCGCCGCCCTGCGCCACCATCATACGTGCCGCGTGCTGCGTCATGAGGAAATAGCCTTTGACGTTCACCTCGAATGTCTTGTCAAAGGCGCCTTCCGCAATTTCGACCGCGGGGCCGAAGTAGGGATTCGTGGCCGCGTTGTTGACGAGGATGTCCACGCGGCCCAACTCTTCGCGCACGCGCGCAAACAGACCGCTGATGTCGGCGCTGCGTCCCGTGTGGCAGGCAATCGCGTAGGCCTTGCCGCCAGCGGCGCGAATGGACTCCGCCACGGTGTCGAGACCTTCCTGCCTGCGTGAACACAGGACGAGCGTCGCACCCTGTTCTGCGAACCCGCGGGCGATGGCTTCGCCAATGCCGCGGCTGGCTCCTGTGACGACGGCGATCCTTCCTTCAAGACTGAAATCGGCGAGTGGCATAGCGTCTCCTTGCAGTGAGACATAGGGAGAAAGGCCGCGGGGGCGTTGCACCCCCGCGGCGGGAAACCAGCACTAGTACTTCTTGCCCATCAGCAGGCAGAGGAAGTAGCGATCCAACTCTTCGTAATCACGGGCCTTGATGAGTTCGGCCTCGAGCTTCGCGTCGATCGAGGTCACCTTGTCGAGCAGGTTGAGGAAGGTCGCCTTGCTGTTCGCGAGGTGCTTCGTGCCCACGGCCAGCTTCTGCGTGCGCATGGCTTTCACATCAAAGCCGACCCACTCGCCGTTGCGGCCGTACGCGTATTCTTCGAGCACGCGCACCTGGTTGAACGCGCGGCGCAGGTTGTAGGACCCGAACGACTTGTCCTGGTCGAACTTCATGTTGCCCTGATCGTTCAGGTGAACGCTCCACAACTTGTCGTGCGCCAGCGCGTACGACATGTCGTCCGACGGATCGAGGCCCGCCAGGATTGAGTGTGCGGACTCGACCAGACAACCCACGCGCAGGGGGTCGCTCGTCATGTAGCCGATGCCTACCGCGTGGCCGATGGTCGAGATGATCGCGCTATCCACCGGCTCATTTGGCTTGGGCTCGATGAGGATGCGCACCTTCGGATCGTGCGCCAGGAAGACGTTCAAGGCATCGCGGATCTGCAGGACCTGCTTGCGTCCCACCTTGCTTTCGCGGATGTACGTGCCCTCGCGCGCGAGCCACAGCACCAAGCTCGTCGACCCGACGATGTTCATGATGTCGATTGCGGTCTTCGTGCGCTCGATGGCATACTCGCGCAGCTTGGCGCTGTTGTTCGTGTACCCGCCGTCGATAGTCTCAGGCGCGAACCACAAGCGCGGCGCGACACACTCCGCCACCAGCCCCTCGCCGTCGAGCATCTTCTTAATCTTCGCGGCCTCTTTCGCGATCTGCGCGGCCGACTTCGTGTCGATGTCCGGCACCACATCATCGTCGTGGAACTGAACCCCGTGATATCCCAGCTCCTTGGCGATCTTGAACTTCTTCGCCATTGCGATTGGTTCGCGGACCGGCGGGCCAAACGGATCGGCCCCCTCATCAATGTTCCAAGGTCCAAAAGAAAAACGGTACTGCCCCTTTGGCTTAGCCATCTCTGATCTCCTTCTCCGCCTGACCCCGTGACCGTGCGCGGCCACAACCTCCGTTAGCATACGTACCGGCGGCGTCCACATGCAACAAGTGCAATTGCGTTGCAGGTTACCCGGCTCAAATGCCGTTCTCAGGTTAAGTGTTGATTCCTGGTTCTTGTTCTGAGATCTGAAATCTCAAATCTGAGATCTCAGATAGGGGCCCGCTGGCGGCCAGGAGGGCGAAAACTGCCCCGTTCCTGGTATACAATCCGCGTTTCGCAGGGCGGCCTTCGATCTGGCCGCCGCGTCCCGAGGCTTGCAGGTCCAACACTGGGCCTGGTGGTGAAGAGGAACAAACGATGAAATCGATTACCCCCATAAGGGTTGCAGTTCTGCTGGTGTGTCTCGCCGCGCTGGTATTGCCTGCCCTTCGGACGGTCCCGTCTCAGGCCGCCGAATCAGCGGGACAGACGCTGGCGGTTTGGGATCTGAAGATCGAGTTTCCCGCGGAGACCGTCCGCGTGCGCTACGACACGGCCTTGGCGGCGCTCGTGAACGAGCCCTTCGATCCGGGCGCGGGCTGGAACCTGACGAAGGTCATCACGACCCGGCTCAAGGCGGGCGCGGAAGAGACTTTCCTCATCGTGTTCGATCCGGGCCCCAGCGCGGACCCCAACTTTCAGATCTACCGCGGCAAGGATGTGGGGGAGGACAATTACCTCGGTTCAGCGAACGGCATTGAGCTGAGCATCCCCGGCGACGGTTTCCTGTATGTGTCGGGTCACACGAACGCCACCTTCAACCAGCGCCGGAAATATCAAGTCACGGGTCACGGCATGGAAGAGGTCGTTCAGCCCTTCTATTACGTTGGCTTGCAGAGCAAGACCCTCCGGCCGGTGACCCTCACCAGCGAGATGGACGGCGGTGCGGAAGTTGCCGCGCTCCCCGCGGGCGCCCCGGTCGAAATCCTGCTTAACAAAGACGACAACCGCTACCTCGTGCGCACGCAAGACGGCCTCGTGGGCTGGTTCACGGAAGAACTCACCACCCAGGACCCGGTCCACTTCGACGGCCTTTACTACCGCGGCGACTGAGGCGAGGGCCGGGAGCGCCGCATTTCCCGTCGCCCGCACCGGCGAAATCCTGGGAAACCGCATCTTTGTGGCGCCCGGTTTCCACGCCGGGCGTTTCCGGGTTCAACCTAAAAACAGCAGTTGAATGGGACTGACCCCGTCTTTCGCGTAAGCCTTGCGGAGCGTAACACGGGGTCTGTCCCCTCACCCAGTGGGTGACCGTAATGTCTCTGGTAAGGCATTCGCGCCGATAACGTTAACGATTGCATGGCGGCTCAACTGCCGTTTTCAGGTTCAACGGGTATGACGCGGCCGCCTCGCCATGGAGATGGAGTATTTGAGATCTGAGAACTCCAATCTGGGAACTTCAGAGGATGCAATTTCGGGCAGCACGTTCTGACCCCCGCTGGCCGTCTCGATACATTGCCTGGAGAGCGCTCTTCGCGATTTCGCCGCCGCATCTTCACGGCCACCCAGAACGCAGAAGGGCGATTGCACCAAGCACGGACGGGCACCCCGCCCGTAGGCGCCGCGTCGGAACCCGGCCAGAAACCCTGCCCCTCCGTTCACCCCTCCTGGCGGGTCCCGCCCGGCCCGCCTTCTTCGGCCGTGCTCGCCTTGATTCATGGGGCATCAGCAGTTAGGATCAGGGCTTGCTCATTGGCTGCCACTCAGTGCCGGGGACCTGACTGCCCCTGGCAATTGCGAATTGTAGATACCGGAGATTTCCTTGGACATCATTGCGTTGCCCATGACTCCGTTCGTCACCAACTGCTTTGTGCTGCGGGACCGGGGTTCCGCATTGATCGTGGATCCGGGCGACGTAACGGTCGAATTACTGAAGACTATCGAAGGATACACGGTGGATACCGTGGTCAACACGCATTGCCACTGCGACCATTGCGGGGGAAACGCGGAAGTCATCAAGCGGACCGGCGCGCGCCTGCTCTGCCACGCGGCTGACCTCCCCCTCTTGCACGCGTTGGAGCAGCAGGGCTTGATGTTCGGTGTGCCTTTCCCTCCGTCGCCGGAGCCGTCGAGCTATCTGAGCGACGGCGACTCGGTTACCGTGGGCGGGGTGTCGCTCGAAGTCCTGCACACGCCGGGGCACTCTCCGGGCCATGTCGTGCTGGTGGGCGATGGTTTTGTCATAGGCGGGGATGTGCTTTTCGCCGGTTCGATCGGGCGGACCGACCTGCCCGGAGGGAACTACAAACAGTTGCTGCATTCCATTAGAACGAAACTGCTTACTTTGCCGGATGACACGGTCGTCTACAGCGGCCACGGCCCGGCGACCACCATCGGGGCGGAGCGCAGGTCCAACCCGTTCCTGGTGGACCTATGAACGCCCTTGCCGCGTTGCTGGTCGCGTTCGGGGCAGCCACCATCGATGTCGCTTTGGCGCCGGATCAGCCTCTGCCGTTTGTCTACGTGGACGACCCCCTCATCCTGCAACTCAAATCTAACTCGGACGTCACCGTAACGGGCCGCATCGATTTTTCGGGAGATGAGGGCGAGCCGGCATCAGTGGACATCCCGGAGATTCAATTGCGCGCCAACGGCAAGCATTGGCAGCCGCTCGAAGGCGTCCCCACAAGCAAAGGCCGTTACAACGCGCATGTAACGCTCGATGCGGGCGGCAGCCCAATCCGTGCCGACCTCGTGTTCTGCCGGATCGATCGTCCAGATAAGAGCGATGGCGCATCCATCTGCGTGCGTCTGGGAAACGCTGATGAGCGTGCGCTGCTCGCGCTTGGCGGCATACCTATCCGCCAGGTGGAGCTGGACGCCTCACTTCCGGAAATCGTGAATGCAGCGGAGGCGGCGGCCAAGTCGAACTTCAAGGTGTCCCTCTACCTGGACACGGAGCGTTTGCCGAACGCCGCTGAAATTGCGGAGAACGCCGCCAAGTCGCTGGGCGACAAAGTGGCGGCCTGGTCCATCCAGGCGCACGGGAATGCGGCCACCTTCGAGACGCTCATACAGGCCGCGCGCCGTGGAGGATCGCGGGCGCCCGTCGCTGTCGTCGTGGACAGCCCCTTGGCGCTCACCCCCTTCCTGACCTCGCCGTCCGGACGCACGATTTCCTCGGCAATACTGCGTCAGGATGCGCCACAACGCGGCACGATTGAGGCCTTGCGCTTCGCGGCGGAACAGGCGGGCCACGAGGGCTTCGCCGTCTATGTGTCGAGTTCCGGTTTGGACGCCACGGGCGGGCCTGTGGGCGCCCAACTGGTCCGGCAGTTTGTCAAGAATCGCGCGGCGGGCGTGACCCATTGCGACCTCGATCCTGAGCACGTCTACCGGAATACGGATTTTGGCGAGGGATATGTCCACCTCAGCGCCCTGGTGCGGCGTCTTAATGGCGGCGTGTGCGCAGGCGAACTCGATCTGCCCCGCTCCGCGTATGGCGCCGTCTTTCGCAAGAACGGGGGCTGGACCATCGCCGCCTGGCGCGAGGGCGGGTCCAGCGCCACGGACATCCCGATAGGCGCCGCGTCCAACCTCGTGCTCACGGATGCGGTCAACAACTCTTTACCGGTGCCGGAACCACACGACGGGCTCATCACCCTGGAACTCCGCGAGGATCCCATGTACCTGAGCGGCGAGGCCGGCACAGTCCTGGCGGATGCCGCACGCGCCCAGGCGCTGCGTGAGGCAAAAGCCTTCGTGGCGAACAAGGCGTATCGTGGGGGGCTGCCTCCGGAATTGGTCGATCTGGTCAACATGGTGGCGACATCGCCCACAGGCCGCACCGAGCGCATCAACTTCTTCGGGCTCCTGCGGATGTATCCGCTTTTGGAGCAACAATGGCACGAAGGCGCGATCCGGCGCAGCGTGGCCGTGCCCGCGATGGCCTCGATGACGCGCCTCATCCGCAGCCTCTGCATCCTGGAGCAGGAAGCCGGCGAACCTTTCATCGAACTGCTCCAGGAAAGCCTGGCGCGTTGCGGTGAGTACCAGTCGCAGTATCTGACGGGCACCGGAGGGGCCACGGAAGATCATGAGCGGGCCGACTGGTTGTCGGCGGAAGTCGGGCGTCTCATGGCCGATGCGAAAGACATGGCGGAGCACGGCCGCGAGATTGAGGCCGTCGGCATCGCCTCGCTTGCGGAATGGCGTGCGCGCGCGCTCGAGTTCGCCATGCGCGCCGCGCCCCTGAACACGCCGGAGCCCGAAGCGGAGGCGCCCAAAGCCACGCCCAAGAAGGCCCCGGCTCCGGCGAAAAAGAAGAAATGATGGAAGGCAGATGGGAGACAGACGAGGGCGCCTGTCCCACACGTCCATCTCCATTACGCAGAGTGCCTGGAATTTGTGACGGCCTCCGGCAGAAACTGAGTGAGTCCGTGTAGCGCAGGCGTCCCGCCAGC
>JADLCA010000490.1 GCA_020847495.1 Candidatus Hydrogenedentota bacterium
CGTCCGGATGTGCCGTCACATGGTGCGCCGCATCCTCGTCCACAGCTTCCTTGACGGGTATCGTGAAGCCTCCGCGGGCGCGCCGCGGCGCATGTCAGCTACGTAGACGCCTCAGATCCCGCGTTCGCGGCTGGCCGCGCCACGAGCCCTCTTGTGCGTCAGGCGATGACGCGTTATACTCAAGTCAATCCAAGTCTTTGGAGGTGGATCGCCCGTGCAGGGCGAGCGTAGGGCGCCCCGGCAAAGGGTCGCCCTATTTTTCATTCGTTTTCGGGAAAGAAGACTTTCCCGTAACCCCGAACACGATCTTTGTACAAATGACGGTTAAACTTCGTTTCGATGACCGGCATAAGCTTCTCAGCGAAGCGCCCGAGGGGTCCGGGTACACGGCCTCTCTCGAGAAGCATTGATTGCCGAACCGGATGCGCCAGTAGATCGGCGAGTTGGAGTCCAGCGATATTTGCCTGCTTGGACTTGAGTTTCAGTTGCCGTGAGGTCAGGGCACTCTGGAAAAACGAAGCCTTCGTCACACCCCAAACGCCTCTGTCGTACACAAACTCGTAAGAACTACTGAGAAGTCGATCTTCCCTCGCGCCACGGCTTTCCGCCATTACATCTCCTTGGCGGCTGATGTGATTCAGAAAGCCGCAGTAACGTTGCAGCATGTATCCCAATCCAAGGTGATAGGGGTGGGCTGGCTGCGGATATCGTAATCGATGCGCGTGTTTATCAATGACCACGGCTATAACGCGAAAGTCCGTACGTTGGAGTAAGTCGAGCAGGTCCGCATCAAACGCATCGCGAACCATTTCGTTCCTGAGCCGCCAGAACGCCCCGCGGTGGTTGATGATGTCCTCGCGATGCAGAATGACAGGATCATCTGGGTTGTGTGGAATGTGAGTTTGGAGAAACTCCCCAAGCGCGGCGTGAAATGCCTTGTAGACGGGCACCGACATGAAACAGCCCAGGAGGCACAAATAGCGGTGTCCGGGTTCATCTGTATGGCGGAATACGTGGTCGCCGGACTCGTCGATGTACAGCCGGTATCGTTCCGGTTTCGACACTTCATCCGACATCAGCCACTCGATTCCTCCACGATAGCGATTTCGTCGTCAGTCAGGCCGTAGAGTTCGTAGACGAGGCGGTCGATATCGTTGTCCGTCGCTGCGATCTGACGTTCCAGGACCGTCCGTGCGTGATCTGTCTTCACGTCCTTCAGTCGCTTGTTTAGGTCTAGCATCCGCCGGACGAGAGAAGTTATTTTGTGGTGACGGGCGTTAGTTGGGGCTGGTAGCAACACAGGGAATTGCTCTAAATATTGGCCAAAGAACCGCAAATAGGATTCGCCTGGCCCTTCAAGCGCCGCACAAGTTTGAATGAAATAACAGTGGGCGAGCCGCGAATTGAGCAGAGCGAGCAGGGGAAGGTTCTCTGTAGGCAGAAAATAGACAGTATTAGCACCGAAGTAGCCGTTCCCATCGAAAGCAAATCGGCAGCCTGTAGCAATGTCAGGGAAGACGAGTTTTGGACCTTCGAGGAGCTTCACATACGCATACTGGGGTTGTTGCAGCTCATACCAAGCCTGTCTTGTTGCGCGACCTTCAAGACGTTTTCTAAAGGGCCTCAGGTGTTCAAGAACTGCGGGATAGCCACGCATATCGATGCCGTGATACGTATAGACGAGATACTCGTCTGATGGCTCCAGCCGGTACCTCCGAATGTTCCTCCCCTGAAGAAATGGCCTCAGAATCTCGTCAGCCTTGCGATTCTTGCGTACAATTGAGTCTCGCTGTTGCCTGGAAATCACAAATGCTTCCGTAAGTCCGGATTTGATCCCCATGCAAATGCGTCCTCCAACAACGTCGATCAACGGACGCCCTTTGGCGCGAAGCCCTTTGATGAAAGCGGATTTCTCAGGTTCAGAAAGATCCCATCCCGACTCGACAAACGCTGACGAAGGTACTTTGTAAGTATGCGTATCCGATACCTCGTCAAGAGACGCCCCTCCATTACTCAGCGTATCGAAGGTCGCACGTTCAGGAGGTGGAGAATACAGGACTGAATCGTTTACACCTGTTTTCTGTGTAATCAGTATCACGGTTCTCACTGTTGCGCCCGGGAACACCGGCAAGCCTGCGAGGTCGACAATCCGCCTCAACGAAGCCACATCAAGCAACAATCCACGCACGCGTCGACCATAGTTTGCGCGTAAGAATTTGTTGGAGACGATCATTCCGAACATGCCGCTACTTCGCAGAAGTGCATGCTCACGCTCAATAAAGTACACGTACAAGTCGCTGCGTTCGTCATGAGTTTTGAAGCGAGTTCGAAGGTAGTCCTTGAGTTCTTGGAATGCCTCCATTCGAATATACGGAGGATTCCCAATCACCGCGTCGAAGCCACCCGACTTCATGATCGCCGCAAACTCTGCGTTCCAATCGAACGCGTTGATGCGGTATTGCTCTTCCTCGTCGAAGGCGTCGAGTTGCTGGCCCTGGTAGAAGTCGGGGCCGATGAGGGAGTTGCCGCACTTGATGTTGTTCGCAAGGTCGGGCAGGGCGCGCTGATGCAGGAGAGACAGTTGCTGTTGCAGGCTGTCGCTGTTTTCTCCTTCGAGCACTTTCAGGAGCAGCGATAACTTCGTGACTTCCACGGCCTGCGTGTCGATATCAACACCGTAAATGTTGGCGAGAAGAATGCGTTTGCGCTCCATCGTGGTGAGCCGCCAGCCGCCCCGATGGTATTGAAAGATCCGAGGTTCCTTGCCTTTGGACCACTTGGACGCGTCTTGGCTGTAGTACTGGAGATGCCAATCCAGCAAGTACTGATACGCGCCCAGCAGGAAGGACCCTGAGCCGCAGGCGGGATCGAGGATCGCGAGAGCATGGGCGCCTTTCGCGGGACGCCACGTCTCGGTGCAACCGGCCACCTCCTGCGGAGTCTTTCCTTCCAGCAACTTGCCAACCGTATGTTTGACGATGTATTCGACGATGTAGGTGGGCGTGTAGTAGACGCCGCCAGCTTTGCGGACTTCGGGTTTCTGTTCGACGGTGGCGCGGCCACCGGGAGACAGGCAGATCACGCTGCCGAGGAAACGCTCGTAGACGTGTCCGAGGATTTCCGCAGGGAACACCGAAAACTCGTAAGGACTCTCCGGATAGTACAAGCGCCGGATGATAGCCTTGAGCACCTTATCATCGATGTTGAGCTTTGGGGTGAGGGTATCAGGGGTTCCGGCCCGGTCGCGCTCTTTGTGAAAGTGGAAGAGCCCGGAGTTGTACCGTTCGTCGGCGCGCTCGAAGTGGTACCGAAGCCGGGCATAAATGTCCGTGCCGTTCAATAGGGCCTGAAGCTGCGCGAAGTTCTCGATGCCACGGTCTTCGCAGATCCGCAGGAAGATGATCCGGTCAATGGTAAGCTGCACGGCGAAATTGAGTTCGCGCTGTTTCAATCCTGGATTGCGAAGGGCGATGTTCCGGGCGAGCAGGTCGCGCCACTCTTCAATTTCAGCGAGAAAGGCGTCATCCACTTCCGCAGTGCCGCGTCTCCTGGCCTTGGACTCGACGTATTTGTCGAGCGGGCCCTTTTGGATTGCCTGCGGAGTGAACAGCGCCGCAATCTCGCTCCAACGGTCGGCATATTCCGTATAAGGAATATAAAGAACGCGGGCTGTGGACGCCTTGTCGTTCTGCTCAGGCTTCACGCGAGTGTCGTAAACAATGAACTCTTCGAAATCGGTCAAAATGGAGACGGGGAGCTTGGCCGTCCAGGCATAGCGGCGCAGTTGGTACGCGGGGGAAGGGTCTTCCTTGAGGTTGATGAAGGGTTTCTTGGCTTCGAGGAAGAACAGCCGACGTCCGCCAATGCGAAACGAGTAGTCGGGAGCCTTAGTCACACCGCCGACTTTGATGCTATCCTCGTGAACGACTTCCTTGTAGGGTTCGGCGTAGCCTTTCTTGTTCTGCACGTCCCATCCCAGGGCCTCGAACAAGGGATCGATGAACTCCCGGCGCACCTGGGCCTCGTTGTATTCGGGAGACCGGTACCGGTCGAGATGTTCGTGGAATCGTTCAATCAAATCCAGGACGGTCTTAGGCGTTTCCAAAGCGTCCTCCATAGCAAGAAGATTCAGTCACTACCGGTCACGCGATCCGGCCCTATTGCGTACTACGAACATGCGACAATATAATCCAGGTTTCTTCGGGGGTCAAGGAGGGTGTTCGGGCGTCCACCGGGGATGTCCGCTCCTTCGTCCGCAAGCATGCATTGCGCGCCTTGACGGAGTATCATATGCCCGCACAAGGACCTTTCCGGGGACAGGGAAGGCGCTTTGCGTTTGCCACGCCTCGCGAACCCGGACCGGGCTGCGCCGCTCTCCGGGGACGCGGGCAAAACCGTTACGAGCACTTGTGATTCGCATCATCCATACATCGGACATCCATCTGGATGCTTGTTTTGCGGCGAGCCGCTACCCGTCCGCCTTGGCGAACCGCAGGCGGCAGTCTCTGCGCGAGGTGTTCCAGGGCATTCTGCAGCGCGCAAAGGACTGGCCGGCGGACGCGGTCCTGATCGCCGGCGACCTCTACGAGCACGAGCGCCTCACCCCGGACACGCTGGATTTTCTCAAGACCGCGTTGCAGGCCGCCGCACCGGTCCCTGTGTTCATCACCCCCGGCCAACACGATCCGGCGACCCCCGCATCACCTTACGTGATGCACACGTGGCCGGCTCACGTACGCGTTTTCTCTGAACCCCGCTGGCGCTCTCACACACTCGAAGCTCCGGGATTGACCATTCATGGATTCGGATTCAATGCCCCCGAACTCGCGCTGAACCCTTTTGGGGCCCTCCGCATCCCCCGGGACAAACTCACGCATGTCGCGGTCGGATATGGATCGGAGATTGGAACGCTGGCGCCGGGCGAGACTCCGCTTGCGCCGTTCTCGTTAGGGGACGCGATCCCTGAGTCACTGGCCTACCTGGCGTTGGGGCGCTCCCACACGATGAAAGTTTTCCGCGACAAGCAGAGCCCGCGCGCAGCCTATCCCGGTTCACCGGAGGGCCACGGTGCCGACGAATCGGGGACCCGCTATTACCTGGAAGTCGAAATCGATGAAGGGCATGTGTCGATTCGCCCGGTCCCGTCCAACAAGTCTCTGTACATGACCCACACCATAGACTGCTCGGAGGTCACGAGCGCCAAGCAGGTGATCGAAGCCGTTCGCGCGCAAGCGCCGCCCGGCGACTTGGCACGCATCGCCCGGATCACCTTGACGGGCGAAACCCATCCAGAATGGACACGCCAACTGGCTACGATACGCGATGCGCTGGCCGCCGATTTCGAATACCTGGACCTCGTCGACGAGACGCGGGTCGCCGAGGATTACGGACTCCTGGCACGGGACCGCACCAGTCTGGGTTCCTTCGTGAAGCGGATCGGCGCGGAGATCGCCGACTGCGCCGACGTGCAGCGCCGTGCCATGCTGGAACGCGCCCGCGAAGCCGGCGTAGCTGCGTACCGGGGCCGTGAACTGCCGATTCGAGGCGAGGAGGGCGAGTAGACCGTGCGCTTTCAGAAGTTGTGCCTCGATAGCTACGGACGGTTCCACCACCGCGTGATTGATCTAGAGCCCGGGCTTCAGATTGTCCTGGGGCCGAACGAGCAAGGCAAGACGACGATACGCAACTTCATCGGAGACATGCTCTACGGCCAGAAGCTCAATACCGTCCAACGGATGTACGAAGAGAGCCATGAGCTGCGCCGTCCCTGGCAGGGTGGAGAACGCTACGAGGGACGCCTGACCTACCGGCTCGACAGCGGAGTCGAAATCGAGATCCACAGGAACTTCGACCGGAACCACGAGTCGATCCGTGTGATGGACCTCACCCAGGGGCGCGACATCACCGGGGAGTTCGGCATGCTCCGCAACCGCGAGTTGGACTTTGCGGAGAAGCATCTTGGGGTCTCGAAAACGGTCTTTCTCAATGCCGCGACCATCGGCCACATGACCCTGGACGGTCTGGGCGACGAAGACGCCCTCACGCAAATCCGCGAGCGCATTCTTGCTCTGGCCGACTCGTCGGACGAGTCCGGCTCCGCCGAGGTGGCCCTGAAACGCCTGGACGAGCGCATCGCGCGTATCGGCAGACCGGCCGCCCATTCCAAGCGGCCCCTACCCCAGGTGCGCCAGCGGGTGACGGCCCTCGAGCAGGAGCTGCGGACCGCAACGACCCGCCGCCATGAAATCGCGGAGCTGGAAGCGCGCCTCCTCTCTGTCCGGAGCGACCGCGACCATGTGTCCCAGCAGCGCGCCGTGCTGGAAGCGGAGCTTCAGACGCTCGACCGGTACGATCGCGCCAAACGCCTCGAAGAGGCGAGGCGCGTCAAGGCCCGCATCGACCAGACCACCCAACAGTGTTTCGCTCTGAGCGCGCTCCGCGAGTTCCCTCTGGAGCAGGCGACAGAGGTCCAGCGCGCGGCAAACGCCGTGGCCACCGCCCAGGCCCAGGTGGACCGCACCCGCGGAGAGCACCAGGATCTGCAGCGGCAGCTCCAGGAAGAGCTGGACAGATTGGGGCCTTCGGCCGCGCACGATTTCCAGGAAATCTCGGAGGAGATGGAAGCTGACCTGACACACCTCGAGGCCGGTATCAGCCGTCTTCAGGAGCGCCTGGACGAAACAGCGCGCGCGTGCACGAAAGCGGAGCAACGGCTTGCGGAAGCGCAACGCGATCTGGAACGCCTGCCCGACTTCAGCCGGATCGACGCGGACCCCGTGGAATGGCTTTCACAGCTTGCAGCCTCGTTTCGCATCACTCAGCAAGTCCGCTCCGCCGAACGGGAAAAGACGGACCGCATGGCCGATGCTATCCAGCAACTGCAGAGCGCTGTGACCGAGCCGGCGCGCGTCTTTCAGAAATTCACGGACTTCCCCATAGCCGCGCGCGACCACAGTGTCCAGGCCCGTGTCTATGAAGAACAACACACGCGGCTTTCGGATCAGCTTCAGGACTTGCAGCAGGACCTGCTCGAAGGAAATGAACGCGCGCCGGGCGTGCGCCTGCTGGCCGCCATCATGGCGGTCTTGCTCACCGTGTTCTTCGCAGGGGCCATCTACACCGGCAATATGCTGGTTCTCATCCCCGCGTTGCTGAGTACCCTGGCGCTGCTTTACTTCCTCGTGGTCTGGGTATACGCGCGCGTGGGAGTGAAGAACGGCGAGCGCGACCTCTTTCTGGTGCAGGATCAGTTGCAGGATCTTGAGGATGACTGGGCGGAACAGCGCCAGTCGATGGAGGCCGCGGTCAAGGAAGCTGGATACACCTCCTTGCGCGAATTGGAGGCTCTGTACGACCGCTACCAGCAGGACTCCGCCGAACTGGAAACGCTGGAGAAAGAGTTTTCGCGGCAGCGGGTCGCGGCCCAGGAGGAGGAGGAGCAACTGCAACGCCTCTTTGCCCGCGTTCGCGAGAAGTTTGCCGCGCTCGGGGAAGCGGTCGAAAGCGAAGATGACGTCCAGCCCGCGGCGGGACGAATCATCGCCCGGTATCAGGAGTACCGCGATGCCCGGCGCCGCGTCGCGGAAACCCGGGACCAGCCCGCCCAATTGGCGGCTCAACGCGAGAGCATTGAGCGGGAACTGGAATCCGCGCGCAAGCAGGAAGTCGAATGCGCCCTGGAAGTCCGCCGGATCATGAGGGAAGCGGGGTTCCGCGAAGAATCGCGCCACACCAGCGCGCTCAGCGCATTGCGCGCGTACCGGGTCCGAACCGCGCAACTGCGCCAGAAGCGCGGACGCATCGACGTGCTCCGCGAGCGCGCCGAATTCATCTCCCGCCGGATGATGGAGGAGGAGGCCGACCTTTCTCGCCAAACGGTGCTTCTCGCGAAGCGGTTGGCCGCGGGCGGCGCCTCATCCGTGGAACAGTGGCATGAACAGGCCGCGCGAGCCAGGACCTACCGCCAGGCCTGGGAAGAGCGCACGCGCCTGGAGGAACGCCTTGACACCTTGCTCCGCGGGGAAAAGTTCGAGGCACTGCGCAAACTCGTGGAGGACGCAGGGCCCATTCTGGGACAGCCCGCGCGCTCCGGCGAGGAAATCAAGGCCGACCTCGCCCGAACCGTCGCGCAGTGCGAGGAGTTGTCCGCGATGGAGCGCGATGTGGAGATCGCCATCGCGCAGCGAATCGCGGGGCTGAGATCGCCGGGCGAAATCGAGGAGGACCTGGAGCAGGCGCGCGAACGGCAGCATGTACTGGAATTGGAACTTGAAGCGGCGGCGTACGCCGCGGCACTCATCGAGGAAATCGCCCGCGATCGACACCGGAGAATTGCGCCCGCCTTGGCCGCGCAGGCGGGAGCCCATCTGGACGAGATCACCGCCGGCGCCTATTCGGAGTTGCTCATCAACCGCGATCTGCGCATCACCATCCGCATCCCGCAGATCAGCCAGCTCAGCGCGGACCCGGAGCGCCGCCTAAGCAAAGGCCCCGTGGACCAGATCTATCTCGCGCTCCGCCTCGCGCTGGTGCAAGGCCTGAGCAAGGGCGCGGAGAGCATTCCCATGCTGCTCGACGACCCCTTCGCCAATTACGATGACGCGCGTTTGGCGCGCGCCCTCGCCTTGCTTCAGCGCATCAGCGCGTCCAATCAAGTACTGTTGTTCACATGCAGAGAAGACGTTGCCCGCGCGGCCGAAGGACTGGCGATTCCGGTCACTCCGCTACGGGAACTTGCGGCCCCGCAGGATTCCCGTGTGCCAGCACGCGGCGAAGCGCAGCGTGCAGTTCCTCCATCTTGAACGGTTTCTGGACAAACCCCGCCATCCCCCGCCCCGCGAAGCGCTCCCGGACTTCCTGCTCGTTGTAGCCGCTCGTCAAGATGACGGGGACGTCTGCACGCATCCGGCGCAGCGTGCTGTAGGCCGTCTCGCCATCCATCCGGGGCATGGTGAGATCCAGGAGAACGCAGACGATTTCCTGGGAGCGTTTGGCGAAGACGTCCACCGCTTCCTGTCCGTCCGATGCCACGGCCACATCGAAACCCAAGCGGTTCAGCATGCGCGCCGTCACGCGCCGCACCATGTCCTCGTCGTCCACCAGGAGCACAAGCCCGGTTCCACGCCACTCGCCGGCCCCATAATCCGACTTAAGCGACGGCAACGCCGCCTGCGCGGACACGGGCAGGAAAACCTTGAATGCGGTACCCCGGTGGGGTTCGGAATAGACTTTCAATGTGCCGCGGTGGCCCCGGACAATCCCCAGTACCGCGGCCAATCCCAATCCGCGCCCCGTGAACTTGGTCGTAAAGAACGGCTCGAATATCCGCGACAGCGTGTCCGGATCCATACCACAACCGGAGTCACTGATCTCCAGCGCCACATAGGGACCCTCCGGCAGGGTGCTGTCCAGGTAGAAGCCGCGAAAGTCCGATTGGGTGAAGTGCTTCGCATCCGTCGTGATGGAGATCACGCCATTGCTGTCGCCCAACGCATCCGAGGCGTTGGTGATGAGGTTCATGACGATCTGCCGCATCTGTGTCGCGTCGGCCTCCACCAGGGGCAACGCGTCCATCAGGTTATAGCGGAGCACCGCCTTCTTGGATATCGAGACCTCCAGCAGGTGCGCCATTTCCCGGATGATCTCGTTGATGTCCAACGGCTCCACGGTAAACTTGCCCTTGCCCGAATACGCCAGCATCTGCTTGCTGAGGTCTGAAGCCCGCTGGGCCGCCTTGATGAGATCGAGGATGTATCCTCGCGAAGGGGCGGAGGGAGACAGCTCCGACAGCGCGAGGTCCGCGTTGCCGAGGATGCCCACAAGCAGGTTGTTGAAATCGTGCGCGATACCGCCCGCAAGGACACCGAGGCTCTCCAGCTTCTGCGAATGCTGTATCTGGGCTTCGAGCTTTCTCCGCTCCTCCTCTTCCACCTTGCGCTGCGTGATGTCGGAGAAGGTTGCGACCGCGGCGATGATCTGTCCCGCGGAGTTGCGTACCGGCGCGAAGCTGATGAGGATATCGTAGTATGAACCGTCCGCGCGCACCATCCGGGCCTCGCGCGAAAGGTAGACCTCGCCCCGGAGCGCCCTGGGGATGGACCAGTCGCTAAACGGGATCTCCTCTCCCCCAGGGGTGTAGGCGGTACCCCAGAGGGCGGGGGTCACCTCGGTGATGGGGACCTCATCCGGGATACGCCCTATCCGCCGCGCCGCATCGTTGACAAACAAGACCTTCCCATCCTGCCCACACACCAGAATCGCATCCCCGGCCTGACTCAAAATGGTCTCCATGAGAATGCGTTGATTGTCGAGGTCTTCCTGTGCCTTCATGCGCTGGGTTATGTCATCCACAACAAACAGCAAGCGGCTCGGGGCATCGGGGTTTAACTCAATGGGTGCGACAAGC
>JADLCA010000491.1 GCA_020847495.1 Candidatus Hydrogenedentota bacterium
AAAGCCCCGAATCCGGGGCTCCTGCGTCTCCAATACCGTTGTCGGCTTCCCAGCCATGCCGGCGCCGCGCGCCGGTCCGACGTCGTCCTTGCCACGGCCGCACGGGCGGCGAATTGGTAGCGGGGGCTCCCAACCAACGCTATCTACTGCTCTTCCAAGCCTTCGATATCGCGTCCGGCCCTGCCGCACAGATCAGCGCGTTACTATCCGAACCGGAGGGAGTTCGCGCTTCCAGAGCCGCGCATTGTACGGGCGCAGGCGCCCAACCCGCAACCGCGCAATCACGCTCCGGCGGGGGCGGCCATGGCTGAAGGCGAACGCCCGCCCGCAGAGCAACCGCAAAAGAAACCGGGAAAACGCCGGCACGGCGCGCCCTTCTCGCTCCGGCTCACAGCGGAGGAACGTCAGGCGCTCGATGCGCTGGCCGACGGGCAGCCGCTCGGCGCCTATATTAAAGAGGCGCTGCTGGAGCGCGAGGTCCGGCCCCGCAAGCGCGGAAACAAACCCGTCAAGGACAAGGCGGCTTTGGCCAAGCTTCTCGGCCTGCTCGGACGTTCCCGCCTCTCGCAGAACGTCAACCAGCTCGCCAAGGCCGCGCACTCCGGCTCCCTGCCCGTCAACGAGGAGGTGCGGTCCTCGCTGCTCGAATCCTGCGCGGCGATCCGCGCCATGCGCGATCTGCTGCTGCGGGCGCTCGGCCTCACCCCCGGCGGGAAACCGGAGAAGCCCCCGGAGGATCACGCATGATCCTCAAGGGCAATGCGCGGGGCGGCGGACGCCAGATGGCCGCGCATCTCCTCAACGGGATGCAGAACGAGCACGTGACCGTGCATCAGGTGCGGGGGTTTCTAGCCACGACCGTGCGCAGCGCGCTCGAAGAAGCCTATGCGCTCGCGCAAGGCACGCAGTGTCAACAGTATCTCTATTCGGTCTCGCTCAACCCGCCCCGTGACCGGGACGTTCCCATCGAAGCCTTCGAAAAAGCCCTCAAGGAGATCGAGGAGAAACTCGGCCTCACCGATCAGCCGCGCGTCGTGGTGTTTCACGAGAAGGACGGTCGCCGCCACGCCCATTGCGTCTGGAGCCGCATCGACGCGCAAGAGATGAAGGCGGTCAACATCGCCTTCGACCGCCGCAAGCTCCAGTCGGTTTCCCGCGCGCTCTTTATAGAATATGGCTGGACGATGCCCAGGGGCTTGATGAATCCCGCGCACCGCAACCCGCTCAACTTCACGCGGGCGGAATGGCAGCAGGCCGCAAGAACCGGGCGCAGTGCTTCGGCAATCAAAGCCTGTTTGCAGGAATGCTGGGCGGTGGCCGACAGCGCCAAAGCCTTCGCCGCCGTTCTCGAAGAGCGCGGCTTCCTGCTCGCTCGCGGCGACCGCCGCGGGTTCATCGCGGTCGATGTGTACGGGGAAGTGTTCTCTCTATCACGGCAACTCGGGCTGAAGGCCAAAGACCTCGCCAAACGGCTCGGCTCTCCCGAGTCGTTGCCGTCGGTCGCTGAGGCGAAGGAGAAGCTCGGGGCGCAGGTCCGCAGTCTCTTTGAAACCTACCGCGCCGAATTGCAGAAAACCCACGAGCAGGAATTGCGCCCGCTGCTGCGGATCAAGACAACCATGACCGAACAGCACCGCAAGGACCGTGCGGCGCAGAAAGCGTTTCAGGAGAAGCGCTGGAATGAGGAGCAGGCCGTCCGTGCGTCACGCATCCGCAGGGGCTTCAAGGGTCTCTGGGACAAGCTCACCTTCAAATACTGGACCATCCGCAAGCAGAACGAAAAAGAAGCCTGGCAGGGCCATGTGCGCGACCGCAGCGAGCGGCAGGAACTGATCGAGGCGCAACTCGACCGGCGGCAGAAGCTTCAAACAGAGTTCGGGGAGATGCGAAAGCGGCACGAGGAAGAGACGCAGAAGTTGATGGCTGACATAGTGAAGATCGCCACGCCGGAGCGCGAACGCGATGCGAAGCCTGAGGTGTTTCGCGGCAAGATCAAAGAGGCCGATCTTGGGATCAGCCCCCTTGAGACACGCTCAGGGCGACCAGAAAGATCGGGACGCAGAAAAAACGTCGATTACGAACAAGAAACGTAAAGGAAGCAGTAAAACAAATTGAGGCAGTCAGCCTAACTAATTGAACCGCAGGTCAAGAGATCTAAACCTGACAGGCTTCAGCAAAAGTGAGCGTGTAATAATTGGAGCCTGGCTGAACAATAGAAACTACTCACTATCACGAAGACGGATTTCTATGTGTTTGGATTGTTGGTACCCCGCAAAATAGTCTTTTTGCTCCAGATCAGCAGTGAGACTCTCCAAATGACCGCGAGTAATGTTGAAGCGATACTCTGCATCGTACGCACAAACGCTATTCCTGAGCATAAAGTTAACTTCGTCTATTACGGATCGCGGTAAATCGTCCAGAGAGTCCTGATCAGGCTCTAATTGCATAGTGAGAAATGACCAAAATTGTGTACCCAAACCAACCATCTGTTCATGGGACACAGGGAAAGGAATAACAAGGTCAACACTTTCACGAAATCTAAATTCTAGGACGGCAATTTCATTACCGTTGTCGTCCTTGAAACGCTCGGATAAAGTGAATTCGGATATGATCTGCTTATGTCTTCGCTGCTTTCCTCCAAAATAGATGGACAAGCACTGCCCGTCTACACTCCACGTATCGCCAATTCGCACTTCTCTTTCTGGAAGAACAAAGGTTACGGGAAACAGCTCCCAAGAAGAACCATCCGCTCGGGTAACCTTACCATTACTCAATAAAATCAAATCAATTAAGGTCGAGTTTTCGTATCCATTTATCTTGTGCGTTTTTGGCTCAATATCAGGCTTGTCTGAGTATATTTCTTCGATTTGTTTTCCAATCACACGAAGCCTGAGTCTTCCTGTACTCATGGGTGAAATTTCCATGCTCCTCGCAACAATAACACGGGATCCCAACGCACCATTGAAATAACGGCGACCGAAAAACTGAATGAACAAGTCTTCAAAATCATGTCTGGAAGGACGTGCTTCGTGAATGGGAATCAGAGTTTTAAAATCATTTTTGATTACCTCGTCATAAACAAGAGCACCCTTGCCGGTTAACCGCCACTCGAGTTGCACAAGATCATCATTAGCCGATACGACATCGGCCAAACCAAAAGCCAACAACGAAAACGATATGAAAAATGCTATTCTTGCGGATGCCAGTTTCAAATATCCAATCCCCTCCCTAACTACTGCGATTACTTTTGAACGAGTATCTCCTGGGCTTTCCCCGTCATAGAGCCGATACCCAAATCAAGAGGATCCAGACTAACAACTCCAGTATTAATAAACTTCATTTCACGAGCAGTGCTTGAATAACTCCAAGTACCTTGAAATGCGCTTTGAATTGGAATCGTACGGTCATCGTAAAAGCGCACATCTGTGACAAGATGCCTATTTGCAAATCCAGTGTACAAGGCAGTAAGCGTCTGTAAATAATAACCGAGTGCATTGGCGCCTGAAGCAACTCGGGCTGGTATAGAGTTCGCTGGGTTTCGAAGAAATGCTTGCATGGCAGACTTCGTGGAATTGCTTAGCGTAGTCTGAAGTACTTTGTCTGCATCTGAGCTTATTCCATAGCCTATGCTCACAAGGCTTACTATTCCTTCTGGATTCCGCTTTTTATCGTCTGCTTTGCAAGGCGGAAAAGCATGAATAAAAAACACTACAGCAGTGGATGCTCCGTATGTAATGTGCGTGAGATCAATAGCAGTTCTCCATATTAGTAACCCGGTCGGATCAACAAAGGTTAAAGGTGAAGCTGAAGAATATCCGAACGTGTTCAGCCCGCCTGCGAGTCCTACCGGATCACTGCTGATGTACCGCCCTCTAGCCGGGTTGTAATATCTGTTCCAGTTGTAGAAGAGCGTGGTCTCCGCGTCGTAATACTGGCCAGGGAAGCGCAGGTTGACGGTCGCGGTGCCCGTGGGAGCTTCCTTGCCGAAACCTCCGCTATCCCAAGTCCAAACGGCTGTGCCTGCGCTGTTGGTGCCATAGCGCGGCGTGGCCAGATGATCAGTATGCAGATAGGTCACGCTCTCGGTCGCGCCTGATTTCGTGACCAGCGCCAGCGGTTCGCCGTTAAGCCACACATATTCGCGGATCAGGACGCCGGAATTGTCGTATTCGCCGGTTAGCAAGCCGCCCAAGCCGTAGACGTAATGGGCCGTCGTGCCCCCGGCCACTTTCTTCGTGCGCTGGTTATTGGCTGAATATGTGTAGGTGCCTACCGTGCTGCCGCCGATCTTGGCCTCTTTCATCAAACCCGCCGCGCTCCAGACATAGGTGCGGGCGGTGTCGCTCGTGATGTTGCCCATGGCGTCATAGGTGTAGCTGTTGGCCCCGACGCTTGAGAGTTTGCTGTTCGTGGACGGATAGGTGTAAGTCGTTGTGCCGCCCGCCGTTTCGGTCAGGCGGTTGCCGATGGCATCGTAGGTAAAGCCGGTGGCTGTGCCCCCGGCCTCGGCATTCAGCCGCTCCAGAACGTCATAGGTATAGGTCCGCACGCCCTTCTGCGTGATGTTGCCGTCATTATCCGTGTCGTAGGCGTGGTTGAAGACGCCCGCGACCGTGCGGTTCGTGGGGCGGTAATCCTGATCGTAGGTGGCCGAAAGCGTCTTGGCATTGCCATAGGTCAGGCCCATCATCGGGCCGTACGGCAGATAGGTAATGGAACTGGCCAGATTTGTGGCCGTGCCGTTCACGGGCGCGGCCACAGTCGTCACCTGCCCGTTGCCATTGTGTGTATACGTGACCTGCCGTCCCGAAGGCAGCGTGATTTTCTTGAGGACTCCGGCGAGGTCGTATTCGTAGGCGGTGGTGAAGGTCAGCGCCCCCCGGATTTCCTTCACTTCGATCAACTGCCCGAGGGCGTTGTATTTGTAGTCGGTTGTGCCCGAAGCATCGACCACTCGGCACAAGCGGCCCTTGGAGGTGCCGCAATTCCCCGGCGTCGGGTTGTCGTCATAAGTGAGCGTGACATTGAGCGCGGTATCGGACGGATAGGCAACCGTAGCCAGCCTGTTGATGGCGTCATAGGTATAGTTCGTCACCACGCCCCGCGCATCCGTGCGCTGTGTCTCGCTGCCCGCTTTATTGACCACGAAGCTGGTCGTGCCCGTGTCCGGGCTGACGATCTGCGTCACATCGCCGAAGGCGTTATAGCCGTAGGTCGTCGTGTTGTTGCGCGGGTCTTTGATGCTCGTGGTCTGATCGAGATCGTTGATCGTGTTGGTGGTCACGCCCGAAAGCGCGTCGGTGGCCGTGACCAGCCGGTCCAGCCCGTCAAAGGCAAAGTTCGTCGCGTGATTGTTGGCGTTGGTATAGGTCGTCTGGTTGCTGTTCTTGTCGTATGCGTAAGAGCGCGTCCATCCGGCTCCGGCCCCGACGGAGGTCAAGAGCCGCGACATTTCATCGAAAGTCTGGCTGTGGGTGTATTTGAGGACGTTGGCCGGGTCTTTGCGGGTTTCGGTCAGGATGTTCCCGGCGTCATCTAGCGTGTAGGTGATTTTATTGCCCAGATCGTCCGTCATGCCCGTCAGTCGGCGGGCATTGTCATAGGTATAGGTGACGGTCGTGCCATTGGGCGAGTCGATTTGCGTGAGATCGCCGTTGAAGTTATAGGTCAAGGTGGTCAGCGCTTCGAGCGCGGTGCCGAAGGCGCTCTTGACCGTGAGCAGACGCCCCAAGCTGTCATAGGTCATGCGGGTTTCGATGCCGTTCTCATCCTTGGTAATGAGCGGCCTGTCAGCAGCATCGAAGGACGTAGTTTCCGTAAACTGGCCGAGCGCGTTGGTCGTCTTGATCAGGCGGAAATTCGCATCGTAGGTAAAGGTCGTCTTGTCGGTGACATCGGTGCGCGGCCCGTCAATCTCCTTCAAACGTCCCAGAACCGTGTTGCCGCCGACGGTGGTATTGGGCCAGTAGGTGTAGCTCGTGGTCCGGGTTTCGCTCGTCGCCGTATCCGTCACCGTCACCGCGGTCATGCGGCCGAAGGAATCGTAGGTGTAGTCGGTGGTCTTCCCGGCCTCGGTGATCACATCGGGGAGGCGCAAGGCAACATCCCATGTCGTCGCGATCGTGCGCTCTTCAGGCGTGCCCACGGCCTCGACGCGGGAGGTCTCCAGCCCGTTCCCGTCATAGGCGTAAGTCGTGACGTTGCCTTTCCAGTCGGTTGTCTTCTGGAGATACCCGTCCGCGGTATAGGTGTACGCCTTGTTGGCGGCCGGACAATGGGCGCTGGCGACCCCGTCCACCTTCGTGATCTTCCGCAGCCCGTTGATCACTTCATAGGTATAGATCGTCTGCTTGCCGAGCGGATTGGTCTCGGTGATCGTGCCGTCGGCGTTATAGGTCAGGGTGTAGTCGTCCACGCCCCCGGCATGGGACGAAGAGTTCGCACGGCCCTGCGCGTCATACCCCCATGTGGCGATGCGCACGCCCATCTCGTCGGTGAGGCCGGTCAGGGCATTCACGAAGGAGGTGTTTTCATAATGGTAGATGCGGGTCTTTGTGTCGGGCTTGGTGACCTGCGTCAGGTTGTTGTTCGCGCCATAGGTATAAGTGAACGTCCCGTCGGGCGTGACGGCGGTCGAGACGCGGCTGGAGCCGTCATAAGTCAGGGTGATTGTCCGTCCGTGCTCGTCGGTGACGGTCGAAAGCCGCCCGGAGCCGTCATAGGTCAGATTCAGCGCCTCGCCGCCCTGGTATTCGATGCGTGTGAGCTTCTTGCTGGTGTTGTACGTCTCCCTGGTCTTGTCTTCGCTGGTATAGACGTACCCGATCAGGGCGGGCGTGGCATCGTAAAGCTGAGCGAAACTGGCTTTGACATCCGAATCGAGCGGCGTCCAGAGATTCGCGCCGGCGTCCGAACGGAAGAGCAGCGCCGTTCCGTCCACCGTCGTAATCTGCGCGGAATCTGAATCCCAGCCATTGACGACTTGCAGCGTGCGGTCATAGTTGTGCCGCCAATATTTGCCGAGATTGAAATTGAGCCAGGTCGCATTACTGCGGTAAATGCGCGTGAATTGAAGCGCGCCACTGCCTGAATAATCGGTCTCGGTCTGGAGCTTGAAGCCGTAAGCGAAGTTGATCGGGTTGGCGGTGGTGCTGCAGGACTGATCTTCCTCCTTCTTCCGGTTCTCGCCGCAGACCTCGTCGGGATCAATCGGAAACTCGCAGCCGGGGAAAACGCCTGAGCTGCTCTGGCAGGTCACGCCCGAGGGCAGGTTGCCCGTAATCTGAAAACACCCCTGAAAATTGCCGTCCCACGTATGAACGTTCGCGCCCGCATTGTAGTAATGCGTCCCGTTGGATTCGAAATACTGACGCGTATAGAACTGCGGCGCCGTGTTAACCAGCGTGAACTGGCCCGTATTGCACAAATCCCAGACCCACTGCGAGGCCGCATAGTCGTAATGGTCGATGATGTGAGCGTCGAAGTTGGGGTTCCAGCTGTAGTTGTTAGTGGACCCGACCGCGGTGATGCTCTGCTCGATCCGCGCATCGGCGGCGGTGGCATAGGTCGTATTGGCTGGATCGCTCGTTTTGTAGAGGTAGCACATCTCGAACGGGATGTTCTGTGTGCTCCCCGACGTGTTCGTGAATTTCAGCGTGTCCTCGATCAGCACGTCGTTGCGCTTGTTCCCGTTGCCCTGCCACTTCACCAGGCTGGAGGTGCCGCCATAGGTGGAATGACAGCCCTGCGCACCTGATTCGATGAAGCGCGGATTGCCCCCTGACGGCGTCGTCTCCGCGAAGGAGTTGTACTGGTCGTTCGGCTGTTTGGTCGGCTTGCCGTCATAGGTGCCGGTTACGGCCGACTTGGTGGCGTGCCCGTCGCAATTCGTGTTGAGGCTGTAGTTGGACTGAATGCCTTCCCAGACGCCGTGATAGGGATAGGAATTGCCGGTGTTCGGCCAGATCGGCATCGCATAAGAGATGCCCGTGCAATTCGAGGCGGCACGAGCGGAGCTGGGGAAGAGAACGGGGATGGACAGGAACAGCGCCAGGGCGAACAGAGACGAAATTATGGATTGATTCGGTCTGCATCCCTGCATCGCTGGCCTCCCTTGCTGGCGCTCGGTGTTTTCTACATCGGTATGCGAACCCTCGCGGCGAACCGCTCAGTAAGAGCGCAGAACATTGAGGACTTGCTGCTCAAGACACCACACACGTCCGTATTGACGACTCGATACTAGGAAAACAACCAACGATGAGGCAAGAAAATTTATTGCCCTCACGGAAGAAAATGTTTTAGAGATCAGGAGGGGCATATGCGCCGCCACACGATTCTCAGGAGCGATGATCATGACCGGACCAAGGCAGCGTTCACTCTCGGGCACCCATTCTCTGCGGACCGCAGCGGCACTGATCGGTCTTGGCATTTTTATGGTTCCGCCGCTTTCGGCGCAGGCCGCTACTCGCGCGCCGGAGCCCACAGCAGCGGAGCAGACGCTGCTCGATCAATATCCGGTCTTTGGCGAGATTATCGAGGTAACCAAAGAGAACACGGATAGCGGGATTCACGAGTTTCTGGCGGCCAATGTCGGCAAGACGGTCTACCTCGACACCGCGATTCTGATTTATCCGCCGCCGCCCCCGAAGATGACCGATGAGATCAAGGCCAATCTGGCTTCCGACCGTTTCGAGAACACTGTGATGCAGAAATGCTGGATCGACCCCGGCGACTGGTTCGGTTTCACGGATGCCGGACCGCAAGGCTTTCCCCTGCCGTCCGACGCGCAGGATATCGAATCCGGCTGCGCCACGCGCCTGCGCCTGATCTTCGCCTACGGCGATTCGTCTCCGGGCCTTGAAATCCGCCACGGCTCCAACCAGAACGAACTCATCTTCACGGGATTCTTCGGGGTTGCGAAGAGCGAACTCGACGGCGGCCAAACACTCTATACGTTGACGCAAAAGCCCATGGATGAGGAGACGATTGCGACCTTCGCCCGTTTCCAGCCAACGCCGGAACGGCCCGAGCGCCAGCTCTGGCTCGACGAAGAGGGTCCGTGATTCGGGCCGGGCGCTTCTCCGCCCCTCTGCATACCCTTGCATGATCTTCTGACGATTCCCCTGCCGTTCGACCTCTTGCTGTGTTGATGCGCCGTGCGCCTGATGCGCTCCACACTGCCGTTCCGCGATTGCGAAGATTTCACTGCTCCTCCGTCTGTTGCACCGGGGCACATAAAGCTGCGCGTCCCGCGCCGCAGTCCGCACGGCTTTCTCCTCTCAGTTTCTTAGCCTGTTCTTCGTTTCCCGGTCCTCCGCTCTTGAGGTCTTGAGTCCTGCCGGACCGATACCGGCCTTTCCCCCGATGATTCTGTCTGTGTCCGGGCATGAAAGGCCCGGAATGGTCCGGACCTCCGACCTCAAGGGAGGAACACATGAAACTCACCACACGCTTCGAACTGGCATCGAAATCCACCAACGAACTGCGGGCGCTCACCCGCGACATCTTCAACGCGCTCTCCGGCTGCGAACAGCCACAGGAACGCCTCAACGCCATCGCGTCGCTGCAAAACATCCGTGCGGAACTCTCCGAGCGCACGCCGGGCTTCTGATCCCGCGTGTCATCAGCGCAGAAGAGCGTGCCCCGCGGTGAGCGGGGCACGTGAAAGGCCGCGTCAGGCGGCCTGATCCTCCGCTTTGGGCTGGAGTGCGTTCAGATAGTCTGCGGCGCGCTGCGCGTGCGCGGCGGCGGAGAAGATCGCCCGCTTGTCGTCCTTGAGGACGGCGAGCCAGTGGCCGACATAGGCGGCGTGATCGTCGCGGGGTTCGAGCGCGAGCCCGAGATCGGCGGCGAGGAAGGCACTGCCGAGTTCAGCAACCAGTTCCTCGCGGGCGTAGCCGGCATCGCCCCAGCTCTTGCGGCCGAGATCGCGGTCAAGGCGCGAGGGGTGGCGGGTCCAGTGTACGGTCTCATGCGCGAGCGTCGCGTAGTAGCTTTCGGCATCACGGAAGGCAACGAAGGGCGGCATCTGGATGCGATCGAGCCCGATGGCGTAGCAGGCCATGTTGCCGCCGTGGCGGATGTCGGCCTGGGTGGCGGCGAAGAACGCCTCGGCGCGTTCGATCCGCGCCACCGGATCGAGGGTCGGTTCGGCGAGTTGGGTGAAGCGTTCGGGCAAGCCGTCGATCTGCTCGGCGTTGAAGACGGTGTAGCCCTTGAGGAACGGGATGGTGCGTTCCGCGTCCTCGCCGGTTTCGGCATCGGTTTCGGTGCGCGTGATGGTGTTGGCGTAGACGACCAGCTCGCCTTTCTCGCCCTTGCGGACATGGGCGCCGAGTTCTACGGCCTGCTTGTAGGTCATCCAGATCGGCGCGGAGTAGCCGCGGTCCACCGCGGCGGACCAGAGCATCAAGACGTTGATGCCGTTATAGGGCTGGCCGTTATGGCGCAACGGGCGGGTGATGCGTCCGGCGGAATGCTGCGCGTTCCACGGCTTCATCCAGGGCCGCACGCCCTGTTCGAGGTCGGCGATGATCCGGTCCGTGACCCGGCTGTAGACATCTTTGCGTTCGGCGTGTTCG
>JADLCA010000492.1 GCA_020847495.1 Candidatus Hydrogenedentota bacterium
CACATTGGCGAGAATGAGCCGCTGCACCGCATACGTGATGCGGTTACGGGGCGCGAATGAAAACGCGCTGCGCTCGCGGTAATGGTAGGTGCTCATGTTGTCAGTCCAGTTGACGCCCGGGCCCGTGCGGCCATCGGGGTGCCGGTTTCTGCCTATAGCGTGACAGATCAACCCCTCTTGCCGCAACCGCCGCTCTTGGGCCGAAATACGCGCTCAGAGTATTAACATCACGTCCCCGTAGGAATAGAAGCGGAATTCCTCACGGATGGCATAGCGATACGCCTCTCGAATGAGGTCCGCTCCGCCAAAGGCGTAGACCAGCGCGAGGAGGCTGGAGCGCGGCAAATGAAAGTTGGTCTGCAAGGCGTCCACAGCACGGAATGTGTAGGGCGGGTAGATGTAGATACCTGTCAAGCCTCGTCCGGACTGATAGGCGCCGTTGCGGAACTGGAACTCAAGTACGCGTGTCGAGGTGGTCCCCACGGCAATCACCCGTCCGCCGTGGGCACGGGTTTCGTTGAGGCGGGCGGCGGTTACCTCTGGAAGGACGAATTCCTCCGCTTCAAGGACATGCGCCTCAACCCGGTCCGTCCGGACAGGACTGAACGTGCCGTACCCCACGTGCAGGGTTAGCGACGCACGCGCAACGCCCCGGCGGTCCAGGTCCGCGAAGACTTCATCCGTGAAATGCAAGCCCGCCGTGGGAGCGGCCACCGCGCCGGGCGATGCGGCGTAGATGGTCTGGTAACGGATAGCATCCGCGGTCTCTTCGCGGTGTCGGTGAATGTACGGCGGCAAGGGGACCTCTCCAGCCTCCTCGAGCAGCCGCAAGACCTCGGGCTGATCGAAGCGCACGCAGCGGCGACCTTCGGGCAGTTTCTCGCCTATGCTTACCTCGATACCGGAGCGCAGGCACACGCGGGTGCCCGGCGGGACCTTGGCGGATGGGCGGACGAGCGCGTCCCACACGCCTGCTCCGCGGTCGTGCAGCAGGAACACCTCCACATGGCCCCCAGAAGGCTTTGTTGCGCGAAGTCGGGCACGAATCACCTTGGTCATGTTAAGAACGAGGCAATCCCCCGGATGAAGATAGTCTCCAACGTTCCGGTAGACATCCTGCTTGAGGGTGCCAGAGGCCCGGTCCACGATGAGTAGCCGCGATTCATCACGACGCTCGCAGGGGTGCTGGGCAATGAGTTCCGGTGGAAGCTCGTAGTCGAGTTCGGAGATATCCATGCCGGGGACGATACCATTGCGGGCTCTCGAAGACAACGCTGCGTGTCAAGCATAACTCCGCTAATCTCCGTGGATTACGTGTCCCCTTGACGCCTGTGGGAGGAACGTGTAGGATGACGCCTCAGATGTCTGGCTGTGGTGACGCCAGCGAATACGTGCAGTTTAAGCGAAGAATTTTGGGTTGTGTCCGGGAATCGACCTAACGGTAGGTCGGTTTTCTCTGCGCGCCGTCTGCAAGTGCATCCGTTCTGCATTATTTCTCTTAGCGTAAAGGCCCGCGTTGCGGGACGTGCGGTGTGTGCCAAGCGCGCCGTGGAAGGAGTCGTGCCATCATGAGAGAAATCAATCGCGTTGGTGTCCTGGGCTCGGGTGTGATGGGGGGAGCCATTGCCGCACATTGTGCGAACTGCGGCATCCCAAGCATCATGCTCGATATCGTCCCGCCTAACCTGCCCGAGGCGGAACGGGGCAATCCCGCCAAACGCAACGCCATCGCGGAAGCGAGCAAGACCGCCATGCTCAAGGCGAAGCCTTCGCCTCTCTATTCGAAGTCCGTGCTTGACCTGATCGAGGTGGGTAACTTTGAAGACGACATGGCGAAGGTCGCGGAATGCGACTGGATCATTGAGGTCGTGAAAGAAGACCTCACGATCAAAAAGAAGGTCTACGCGCAAGTTGCCAAGCACCGCAAGCCGGGGACGATTGTCACCAGCAACACGAGCGGTATTCCGATCGCCTCCATGCTTGACGTAATGGACGCGGACATGCAGCGGCATTTCCTGGGCACGCACTTCTTCAATCCGCCGCGCTATCTGAAGCTGGTCGAGATCATCCCGCACCCAGCGACGGATCCGGACGTGGTCCGGTTCATGGCGGGTTTCATGGAAGACGTGTTGGGAAAGGGCGTGGTCTACGCCAAGGACTCGCCCAACTTCATCGCCAACCGCGTTCTCACGTTCGCATCGCAGTTCATCCTGCACGAGATGACGAAGGACGGCCTGTCCGTGGAAGAGGTCGACGCCCTGACAGGGCCCGCCGTGGGGCATGCCTCTTCGGCGACATTCCGCACGTATGATCTGGTGGGACTCGACACCTATGTCCACGTGCTCGGCAATGTTGCAGACAACTGTCCGAACGACGAGCGGCTGGACCTCATGGTGGCGCCGGACTGGCTTACAAGGATGGTGGAGAAGGGATTGCTGGGCCAGAAGTCGGGTTCGGGCTTCTACAAGGCCACGGACCAACGCGACGAGAAGGGTAAGCGTGTCATTCTCGGGCTCGATCTGAACACGCTCGAGTATCGGGACCCCATCAAGCCACGCTTCGATTGCACGGGCAAAGTGCGGAACGCGGGCAGCCTCGAAGAGAAAATGAAAATCATGTACACCGGCGAAGACAAAGGCTCGGTCTTTGCCTGGAAGCTCTTCGCCAATACGGCCATCTACGCGGGCAACCGCATCCCGGAGATCGCCGACGACATCGTCAACATCGACAACGCGGTGAAGTGGGGCTTCGCGTGGGACGTGGGCATCTTCGAAGCATGGGACATCCTGGATGTGAAGTATGTCTGTGACCGGATGCGCGAGGAAGGCCTGAGTCTGCCGCCAATCGCGCAAGCGTTGTTGGACTCCGGCAACAAGTCGTTCTACACGGAACGCAACGGCGTGCGCCATTACTTTGACGTGGCATCACAAGAGTATAGGCCCGTAGCCACGAGTCCGAACCTCATCGTGTTGGCCGACACGAAGAGCGCAGGAAAGATAGTGGCAGGCAACGAAGGATGCAGCCTGGTGGATCTGGGCGACGGCATTCTCTGTGCCGAGTTCCACACCAAGATGAACAGTCTCGATGTGGACATCGGGCAGATGTTGACCGAGGCGTTGCGCCTCCTGAATGAAGGGGCCTTTGAAGGCATGGTGATCGCCAACCAGGGCGAGCACTTCTGCGCGGGCGCGAATATCTTCGTAATCCTCGGCGAGGCCATGCAAGAAAACTGGAAGGCGATTGACGGCGCGCTGCGCACGTTCCAGCAGATCAATGAAGCGATACGCTTCTGCAAACGCCCCATCGTCTGCGCGCCGCACCACTACACGTTGGGCGGCGGGACGGAAATGTGCATGCACACCGCAAAAGCCGTCGTTGCCGGCGAAACCTACGGTGGACTGGTGGAAGTGGGTGTGGGCCTTATCCCGGGCGGCGGCGGGTGCAAGGAGATGTTGCGACGTGCGCTTGCATACGTGCCGGACACGGTGGTAGACGCGGACCCGTTCCCCTATGTGCGGCGTGCGTTCGAAAACATCGCCATGGCGAAGGTCAGTACCAGCGGAGCTGAGTACATCGAATTGGGGTACCTCACGGAGGACAATCCTGTGATCGCCAGTTTCGATCAGCAGGTGAAACGCGCGAAGGATCTGTGCCGTGGCCTCATCACCGCGGGGTACCGCCCGCCGAAGCCGGCCACGCTGATGGCGCTGGGCGAGGCCGCGCGCGCGGCGTTTCGTGTGGCGCTTTACAGTTTCCGGCTCGGGGGCTATGCGTCGGAGCACGACGCCGTGATTGCGGAGAAGATCGCACACATCCTGACCGGAGGCGAAAGGCTTCCGGGAACGAAAATGACGGAGCAGGACGTGCTCGACCTCGAGCGCGAGGCCTTCCTGAGTCTCGTGGGCATGGAGAAGACCCAGCAACGCATCCAGCACATGCTTACCACTGGTAAGCCCCTGCGCAACTGATACGGAGGAGGACAGCGCATCATGGACAATGTCTACGTAGTTTCAGGGGCGCGCACGGCGATTGGCAAGGCAAAACGGGGTACGCTCGCCAATTGCCGCCCCGACGACATGGCCGCGGAGGTCATCAAGGCGGCGGTACAGCGCGCCGGCATCCAAGCGGAGCAGGTGCAGGATGTGGTGATGGGCTGCGCCATCCCGGAACAGGCGCAGGGGATGAACGTGGCGCGGATTGCAGCCCTGCGCGCGGGGATGCCCGATTCCGTGAGCGCGATGACGATCAACCGGTTCTGTTCATCGGGACTCGAGGCGATGTCCATCGCGGCGGCGAAGATCAGCTCGGGATTCCTCGACATCGCTGTCGCAGGGGGCACGGAGTCCATGAGCCTGGTTCCCTCGCCCGGGGCGCGCTTCTCGCCGAACCCCTACCTTTCGGAGCACCACCCCGAAATCTACATCGCCATGGGTAATGCGGGCGACAATGTGGCGCGGGATTTCGGATTCACGCGCGCGCAGATCGACGCGTTCGCGCTGGCGAGTAATCAAAAGGCCGTGGCCGCGATCGATCGCGGCAGTTTCAGCGCTCAGATCGTTCCCTTGGACGTGCCGGTCAATGGGAAGTGCGTCACGTTTGCCGTCGATGAAGGTCCGCGCCGGGACACGACCCTGGAAGGGCTTGCCGCGCTGAAACCCGCGTTCGCGGTTTCCGCCGAACTGGGATTTCACACGGCGGGCAATTCCAGCCAAATGAGCGATGGGGCCGCGGCTCTCGTGCTGATGAGCGAGAACGGCATGAAGGATACCGGCGCCACGCCGCTGGCGCGATTCCGAAGTTACAATGTCGCCGCGGGCGATCCGAAGTATCTGGGTCCCGCGCAACTGATCGCCATCCCGAAGGCCTGTGAGCTAGCGGGGATCAGCATCGCGGACGTGGGTCTGTTCGAGATCAACGAGGCTGTCGCGTCCGTGGCACTGCTGGTGACTCGCGAACTTGAGCTTGACCCGGAGAAGGTCAACGTGAACGGCGGCGCTATCGCACTCGGGCATCCGTTGGGGTGCACCGGTGCCAAGCTGTCCGTCCAGATCATCGACGAGATGCGCAAGCGCGGCGAGCGCTACGGCGTGGTCACGATGTGCATCGGCGGCGGCATGGGCGCGGCCGGGGTCTTTGAGCTTGTGAGTTGAGGAATAGACCCCGTGTTTTGCTGCCGGGATATAGATCCCGGCTCATCAGTTTCTTCGTCCGCTACGCGAACGTCAGGGCGTCCCCGGTCTTCGCCTGCCACTCGTGGATCAGAGCGCTCAGACGCTCGATGACCGGCTTGTTATCACTTTGGTCGAAGACGTTGACCGTCTCGCCAGGGTCTCCACTCAGGTGGTAGAGCTGACAAAGATCGCGATCACTCAGGGACAGCTTCCAGCCATCCGGCGCGATGACCGTGCGAATCGACGGCCCTTGCAGATTGCTCGGGTCGCGCATTGCGCCGGCAGGGTTGGATCCTTCCGGCATGGCGGCGGGCGCGTTCCACTCCACGAAGACCGGATCGCCGGCGGGTGTCCCATTCTTTATCAACGGAAGAAGGCTCTTGCCCGGCAGTTCGGCGGGGCATTCCGCACCCATCAGTTCGAGCACCGTTGGCACAAGGTCGATGTGGCTGACGTGCCCGTCGACGATGTGCTGCGAGCGTCCCTCCTTCGGATACCGGATCATCCACGGCACCCGCATCGCTTCCTGATACGTGTAGCCCTTTTCGACCAGCTTGTGGGAGCCCATCATGTCGCCGTGGTCCGAGGTGAAGACCACGATGGTGTCCTCCGCGAGTCCCAGCTCCTCCAGCGTGGTGAGAATCGCGCCGACGCTGCGGTCCACTTGGCTCACGAGTCCCCAGTAATTCGCGATTAGCTGGCGCCAGCCCGCTTCGGTTTTCAGATCGAATCGATCCGAGTACAGACCATCCACATACTTGCCAGAACGCAACCGGTAGGAGAGGGGCTCATTCTCCTCAAGGGGATCGTTGAAGTTTGCGGGCAGTTCGACTTCGTCCGGCTTATGCAAATCGTTCAACGGCCCGTAGAACGGCATGTGCGGCTCGAGATAATTCACATACAGCATGAACGGCTCGTCCTTGTGCCGGCGGAGGAAATCGCAGGCCTCCAGTTCCAGGAACTTGGGCTTGCACTGTTCGATGGGCAGTTGCGCCGCAAACGAGCGGCCGAAGGTGCCTCGCTCCCCGTCGGGCTTGAGTCCCAAGCCTATGAGCCACTTGCTGTAATCGCTCACGCGGCTTGTATCGCGTCCCTCGCGATAGAACCTCCAGTACGTGTCCTCGATGCTGCGCCATTCCTCGAAACCGTGCTGCGCAAAGATCTCGTCGCCCAGATGCCACTTGCCAAAGTAGCCCGTCCGGTAGTCTGCGTCATGGACGATCTCCGGCAGCGTGCGGATGTTCTCCGGCAACGCGACATTGTTCTGCGTCGCACCGTTCTGGTGCGGCCAGAGTCCCGTCATAACGGTTGAACGCGATGGTGTGCACACCGGCTGGCTCACGTAGGCGTTGCGAAACACCACGCTCTCCGAAGCCAGACGCGAGAGGTTGGGCGTTTGAATCCGGCGATTGCCGTAGACATCGATGGTGTCAGGACGCTGTTCGTCGGTCCAAAGAAAGAGGAGGTTTGGTTTGCGGCGCGCCGTCTTTGCGGCGGGCGCGGCATGTGCGGCCACGGCGGCCGCCGCGGCGGATGCGAGAAAGGTGCGGCGTGTAGTCTTTGTGGACATCGATTCAGCCTCCTTCACGTGCGGCCAATCCAACACCGGGTATAACCCACTATGCGGCTCTGGCGCGGTCTCTGTCAACGACCGCGCCGTTGGAAATGGCTGGTCCGATCGGCCGGATTCGACGGATCCGACGAATCGGACTCTGGGATGGTGAACCCGCCACTTAGGTGCCGTGTGCGAGGGCGCCCTGCGCACCGTAACTCGGTCCCTGCCGGGGCCCGAGTTGAGAGCGTGAAGCCGACCGGCTGCCCATCGCGTTGACTAACGATACCTCTTGAACCGCGGCCACAATTCTTCAAAGGGGGCGAGCGGGTCCCGGCAGAGATAGACAGGCCGGCCCTTCTCGAACTTCTTGTACCATGGGCAGGGCGCCAGAGCCGCCACGCTGACGTCTCTGAAACACGATCGCATCAGATCCTCGTCATACCCGAAGACAATCACACACTCCCCCGTGGCCCCGCGCGGGCCCCACAGAAAATAGGAGTTGTTGCCGCTGATGGCCTGGGGCAGACCCGGGTCCCGGCCGAGCACGTTTACCATGGAGGCCGTGTCGTACTCGTCGGTCAGGATGACGCACCCCTGGCGGTCCTTCTCGCTGAGATCGTCGTAAACCTGCCGAAGCACTTCCAGTTGTTCTTGTCTGCTCATCTGGTAGCGGAAATCAAAAGTCAGGTCCGACGGATCGCCGGCCATGAAGCCCAGGACCGAGGAGATGTAGCGCTCCTTCCATTCCAGGGAGCCGAGTGGAGTCATCAGCGGGACAAGAACGAGGCTCATGGCCACGATGGCCACCGGCAATGCGACACGCATCCAACGCAGTCTTGGTCTTGTCAGCGACCGTTCAAGCAGCACGGCGCCGCCGGCCATGAGCATGGGATACGCGGGCACGAGATAGTAGACCTTTGCTTTGAACGCCAGCAAGATGACGAACACCGTCACGAACACCCATCCCAACATGCGATAGGGACGCCCTGAGACACTCTTCAGGAAGTAGAACAACCCACTCACCCACACAAATGCGCCGAAGAGATTCATCAGGATGAATTGCGCTGCAATGAACTCGACGCGGCCCGTCTGCTGCATCTCCGAAGCATTCAGATTCCTGACGAATTCGAGCGTGGCCCAATCGTGGTGGTATTGCCAGAGCAGGTTGGGCAGGAAGATCGCGAACGCGAGCAATGCGCCGGCCCATGGCCAAGGAGTGAGGAGATCTTTCCGGCGTTGGGTCAAGACGAGCCCCACCGCCAAGCCCGTGCCCAGAAAGAGGGTCGTGTGTTTCGCAAGCAAGGCTACTCCGCACAAGGCCCCGATTGCCAGCCACCAACGCGGCTGCTCGTATTTGCAGGTGCTCACCAGAAGGTGAGCCGCCACCAGCCAGAAGAAGACCTCAAAACACGGGATGTTCAGAATAGCGCCCAATCTGAGCAGGATGGGCGTGCATACGAAGGTCAATGAAGCCAGAAACTCGCCGTAGCGCCCGGCTCCGAGGCGGCGTGCCAGCCAACCTGTAAGAAAGCAACTCGCACCCAATACCAGTGCCGGGAAGAAGCGCAGCGCGAAGAGATTCACCCCCATCAACTCCGTGGCCAGCCACGCGGCCATGGGAACGAGCGGCGGGTGGTCCACGTAGCCCCACGCGGGCCTTTGCCCGCAGACGATGAAGTAGAGTTCATCGCCGTGAAACCCGTACTGCCGATTCACAAGCAGGTGAAAGACGAACAGCCCGAACCCCATGAGGGCCGCGCACCACGGGGCGCGTTTGATCGCACCCGAATGAGTGTCGCTGTGCAAAGGCAGTATTTCTTGCGGATGGATGGCCAGGCTCCTCCTGCGCGCAGAATGTAGCCTTTTCACTGGGAGCAGTCAACGGGCTCATGCGAAGTTGTCCGATCGGTCCGATTCGTCGGATGCGACCGATCAGACGACACCACCTCAGAGGCACTCGGGGATGTCTCAGGCGAGATTAGAGAAGCTGCCGCAGGTCGGCGTCGGCTCTTCCGAAGCTGAAGAGCTGGTCATAGAGATCGCGGCTGATGGTGACTTGAACCACCTTGGCCTTGTCGCCGGGGTGGGCTCGGTCCAGGAATGCGGCAAGGCGCGTTTTGTACAGGTGGTTTGCGGCGTGTTTAAGAGCGGCGTTGGAGAGATGTCTGCCCGCTCCGGAGCGGCGAAATACGATGACTCCTTTGCCGGGTGGACGTCGTGGACATCCCAGCAGGGGCACCATGCTCAAGGCCCCGGCAATTCCCAGAAAGGTCCTGCGCGTCAGAGTACGCTTTGCCATAGTGTCACCGCCTCGCAGAGAGGACGCCTTGCATATAATGGGGGCGGAGAGGCCCGGGACTGCCTCCGTCGGTTCGTCAGAAAACCTGACGGCCCGCTTCCCTGAGGACGACACTAATACCCGGAGAGAGCGATTCGTGCTGCGCTGCCGCACTCCACGGCGAGTA
>JADLCA010000493.1 GCA_020847495.1 Candidatus Hydrogenedentota bacterium
GGATCAATAGGGCGGTTCGGCAACAATAAGCATCATGCGGACGAGCATTGCTCCAATCTCTCCGGCAAATCCCTGTGCGCCATTGAGACGATTGTACCCCCATAAAGGCACAGGCGCCCTCGCCTGTGTCTTCGTTCACCCAATTGTCTTGGAGAGTGTGCGGGCAAGACGCGTTCAGCAGAACTGCTCCAGGAACCAGGCGCCGCGCATGAAGCCGTCTTCGCGGGATTGTGTTTCGTCTTCGTGTTCGATGCTCATGACGCCGTCGTAACCGTTTGTGCGGAGATGGCTCACGAATTCGCCCCAGTTGATATTGCCGAAGCCCGGGATGACGTACCGCCACCAGCCTTTGCCATAGATGCCGACGCGGGCGCGCTTGGCCTTGTCCACGAGCGTATCCTTCGCGTGCGTGTGGAAGATACGGTCCTTGAAGGCGGAAACCGGAAGCAGGTGATCGCACTCCTGGTGGTACAAGTGGGATGGATCGTAGTTCAATCCAAAGTTCGCGTCCGGAATCGCCTCAAACATTGCCTCGAAGGTGTCGAATCCTTGCAGGCACGTCTCGAACCAGTTTTCGAGCGCGATGTTTACCTTCTTCTTGCGCGCATGCGCCAGGATCGGCTTGAAGGCCTTCGGCAGAACCTTGAGGATCGTCTCGATTTTGTTCATGCCTTCCGCGGGAAAGCCCGCCAGCATGCACACGGTGTTCACTCCGAGGAGGGCCGCCGCGTCAATGGTCTTCTGCGCATGGGTCTGCACTTTCGCGGCGAGTTTCGGATTGGTGATATCGATGGTGTAGTACGCGAGGGCAGAGATCTCGAGCGCCCTCTCAGCAAGGTCGCCTTTGATCTTCTCCGCTTTGGCGGCGGTGAGTTTGAGCGGGTCGATGTGGGTGCTGCCGGGATGCGCCATGACCTCCAGACACGGAATGCCGGCGTCCTCGGCAAAGTTCATGATCGTTTCCAGGTCTTCCTTGCCAAATGGCGCGGTCAACAAACCCACTTTCATACAGCGCTCCTTCCTCTTGAGTGAACTACGTGATACTCGACACCTGCGCGGGAACCGGTTCCATGCGCAAGAGGACCTTCATAACATCAGGCGCAGTGGCGCGGCGCAGAGCCTCCACACCGTCGTGCAGCGCGAATGTCTCGGAAATCAGCGGACGCACTTCGATGTTGCCCAGCGCCAGGGCTTCCAGCGCGGGGCGGAACGGGCCGCAACGCGAGCCGATGATGCGCACCTCATTGATCACCGGCAGGCTCATCGCCAGCGAGGAGGCGCCTGCAACGGTTGTCTTCAGCACGACAGTGCCTTCCGGCCGCACCAATTCGAGTGCGCGTGCAAGTCCTGCGGCGGAGCCGGTCGCCTCGACCACAATATCGGCGCCCGGCTCGATGGGTTCGTCCGTGCGCGCGGTCTTGATATGGAGCCGGTTGAGGAAGTCGAGTTTCCAAGGATGCTTGCCGACGCAGACCAGCTTCTTCGTGCGCAGCCACAGCACCTGCGCGATCAGTTGGCCTAGCTTGCCGTCGCCAAGCACGATGATGCGATCGTTCGCGGTGATCTCAATCTGCTCGCTGATGCGAAACGCGGCCGCGGCAGGTTCCGTGAAGACCGCGATCTCGTCGGGCATGCCTTCGGGGACGAGGTGAAGATTGCCTTCCGGGAGCGTCGCATATTGCGCGAAAACGCCATTGCGCCCCGCGATACCGAGCACGGTGCGATTTGCGCAGTGGTGGGGCATCTCGACCCGGCAGTAATGGCAAGCCCGGCAGACGCAATTGATCTCGCCCACCACACGGCGCCCGAGAAGATGCTCGTTTGCACAGCGCTCGACCACGCCGACGAACTCGTGTCCGGGCACACCTTTGAAAGCCATGTATCCGCTGAGAATCTCGATATCGGTATTGCACACGCCCGCGGTTGTAATGCGGATGAGGGCCTCTCCGGGTCCGGGCTCCGGCATCGGCAGGTCGGCAAGTTGAACGCCGCCATCGACGACAAGTGCCTGCATGTGAATCAAACCCCTTCCTGCTTCCGCCGCTGAATGGAAGCCGGTGTCAGTCCCAAGGGGGTATTCAAGCGCACCCCATCGGATGAATAAATCCCCTCCGCTGTCAATTGAAAATGAGGCTGCCGCTCGGGGTGCCGGACCCATCAGGCGCGCACGCCCACGCGGAACGCTCATTCTTTACGTTGCGCCGCACTCGAATGCAATCCATGACCCAGTCTTTCCCCGCAGCGGGAGAACCGCCGAGCGTTGCGAATGGAATGGCCATCTCCACGGCCCACCCCTCCGGATATACCTTTGTGACCGCTTGCCAATTACCGTCCCACTGCTGCTCGTTATCGCGACTGTCATAGCGCGCGCCTTTTGGATTCACGATGAAGCGATAAACCGGCTTTCCCGCGGGCTGCACGCTGAATTCAAACGATTCCTCCGACCAGAGCGGGGAGTCCTTGGCCGTCATCTTGGCAAGCATCGTATCCATGCGCGGCTCGCGTGCGTAGACTGCCAAGAACAGCGTGTCCTTGGTCCGGCACAGGCGGACGGTCGTCTGGGCTTCGGCGAACGCGAGTCCTTCCGCTGTTACGAAGCCGCGCACCTGAGGTTCCTGGGGCCAAGGGCTTTCGCGGAACGAAGCGTCCAGGACGGGGGCCGCCGTGGCGCTTATGCAGACGGCCGCGACGGGTTCCTTGAGCGCAAAGACCCGCACATTGCGAAGGACGGCCATGTCCTGGGCGGATTCCGCCGTGACACGGAGGAAGCGCGCCGCCACCGGTTTCCGCAGAATGACAGGCCCCCGCACACCGGGAGCTTCCTCGGCGGGGACTTCGGCTATCCGCTTGAGCTCGTTCCTTTCTGCGCCGTTTTCTACCGTCAGTTTCCTGGTGGCCACCGTATCGAAATCCACGCGAAACACGGGGCCGGGACATTCGATGAAGTCGTACGTGGCCTGTGTTCTGCCTGGGGCGTCGTCAAATAGGGGTGTTCCCAGGACTTCAAAGACGGTGAATTCGCGCGGCAATTCCATTTCACGATAAGGCAGCACGGAGAGTCCGAAGAGTATGCTCGAGGGAACGAAAAGCCCCTGCTGATCGATGGTGGAAATGATTCGATCGCGGCGTTCCGCGTCGAGCGTGGGATCCTGCATGGCCTGATCTTCCACCAGACCAATCAGTTCTTTCAGGACGGAGCGATTAGGCTTTTCGTTATACTCGGCTTCGAGTTCCACCCAGCGCGCCAGATTGCGGTAGAACTCAAGCACGGGTTCCGTTTCGACCTCCCCTTTCGGCAAATTCTTGCGGAATCGCTTCAGCCATTCCTCGAATCGCTCGAACTCCTCGCCGGGCTGCGCCCCATACAAAGTGCGTTGATTGAGGTGTGTGGCCACGGCGGCCATGACCTCGTCGGGAGTCGGATTCGACAGGTTGGAACCGAAGTACTGATTGAGTCCGGCAGACCACGCGGATTGGGGCGCCGATACGGCGTGCTTGGGTTCGGGTGGCGGTTCCGCGAAGTCCGGTGAAGGGTCCCCGCCGAACAGACGCCCTCGATTCTGCGCGTGCGCCGGCTGCACGGCAATTTCCCCGAAGGCAAGCCCCAAGAGCACCATCACCATGGCAATTCGCATAGGCATCCTCGTGTGCGCGGTGGCGGCATTCGATGGAAACGAAAGGGGGGCCGCCACATGCCCGCGGCGGCCCCGGAGGCAACAGTCCCGGTTACGCCCAGGTCATTGCGCTCACCTTCTCGAAGATGACGCACTGCTTGAGCGTTTCGACGGCCTTCGTCAGGCCTTCCATACGCGACATGAGCGAGTCTTCATGCTCGATGGAAATCGCGCCGTCATACCCGACCATGCGCAGGGTCGAGAAGAAGTCCTTCCACCAGTCGATCGAATGGCCGTAGCCGACCGTGCGGAAGATCCAGCCGCGGTTGATCTCATCGCCGTAGTGCTTGGTGTCGAGCACGCCGTTCACCTTGGCATTTTGCTCGTAGACCTTGGAGTCCTTCGCGTGCACGTGGAAGATGGCCTTGCCCGTCAGTGCGCGCACCGCGTCCACCGGGTCGATGCCCTGCCAGAAAAAGTGGCTCGGGTCGAAGTTCGCGCCGATGTTGTTGCCGCACGCCTTGCGCAATTTGAGCAAGGTTTCCGGGTTGTATACCACAAAGCCGGGATGCGCCTCGAAGGCCATCTTCACGCCATGGTCCGCAGCGAACTTGGCCTGCTTGGTCCAGTAGGGGATGACCTTCTTGTCCCACTGCCAATTCAGGATCTCGAGATAGTCCGGCGGCCAGGGGCAGGTCACCCAATTGGGTTTCGTGGACTTTTCATCCGAGCCCGGGCAACCCGAGAAATCGATGACGACCTTCACGCCCAGCAGCTCCGCCAACTTGATGGTGTCGGTCTGCACATCGACGTTCTTCTTCGCAAACGCCGCATCCGGGTGCAAGCAGTTGCCGTGACAGCTCAGGGCGCTGATCTCGAGCCCCTCGCCTTTCAACATGGCCTTCAATTCGTCGCGCTTCGGCTTGGACGCCAGCATCTCCTTCAGGTTGCAGTGCGCCTCACCGGGATAGTTGCCCGTCCCCAGTTCTACCGTCTGCAATCCCAGGGGACGAATGATGCCCATGACCTCTTTCAAGGACTTGTCGCTGAACATGACCGTCAATACGCCGAGTTTCATAAACGTCTCCTCCCTCTTTTTAGCGACGTGGAACACGGGGGACACAGGAAGATGCAACGCGTGTTCCTCGAGCCCAGCCAGAACCCACATTTTGCGCTTAGCCTCATGTCATCCGCAATTCCAACCATCCACCACGGACGGTTCAGAAGACACTCCCCAAACTTCACAACAATCAATCAAATGTTTCAATACCTGGAATATTCGCTTATTGAGCACTTGACGCCAGCTCCTCCGCATCAGAATTCATGACCACGGGGACACGGGGAACACGGGGCAATACAATGCGTGTTCAACCTCTCCCGCGCGGCCACTGACACTGGACTGGGCGTCTGCCATCAGCCAATCCAACTTCTCGCACCGATCTGCGCCAGCAATCGTGCAACTCTTCCCAACAAGAGTTATCCTTGATTCCCACGAAGTGGGAAACCCGGCTTTGCATTTCCCCGTGGTCCCCGTGTCCCCGTGGTCAAATTGAAATGCGCTTGATCCCGTCTTTCATAAGTTTGGCGCAGAAATTCAGAAGGTAGCCTCTCTTGAAGCCGAGCAGCTTGAGATAGCAGATCACCTGTGCGAGGTGCTGGTCATTCAGTTCCTCCACCGCTTTCAACTCCAGCAACAATTGGTCTTCCACGATGAGATCGGCTCGGAAGCCAAGCCCCAGATCGTGTCCCTTGTAATTAACGGATATCGGGACCTGCGAACTGCTCTTGAGACCCCGGATGCTGAGTTCGATCATCATCGCAGCTTCATAGACATTCTCATACAGGCCGGGCCCCAATTCGCGGTGCACGTCTGTTGCGACAGTCAGCACCTTGTCGATGAGTTCCTCAGACGGTTCAACCAACTCCCGTACTTCCACTGGCGTAATCTCCACCAGATTCGGCGAATCCAAAAGAAGTTTCTTTGTGTTCCCCGTGCTCCCCGTGTCCCCGTGGTTGATCTCTTTCATCTGTTTTATAACCACGTGGACACGGGGAGCACGGGGAAATACATTGCTAGTTGCCCTGCGTCTTCCCCGCCTATCCGAGATCCTGCCTCGTGGTTACACTTTCTGCCACTTGCGGGACTTGGCGGAGCGCTCGACCGCGTCAAGGACCCGCTGGCACGCCACCGCGTCGTCAAACGTCGAATAGGTTACCGTCTTCTTGTTGAGGTTCATCAGGAATTCATAGACCTCGTGGACGAAGAGATGCTCGTAACCGATGATGTGTCCCGTGGGCCACCATGCTTGCGTGTACGGGTGGCCGCCATCGGTCGCGTGGACGCGGCGGAAGCCCTGCAGGAGGGCCGGGTCGTTCCGGTTAAAATACTGGAACACGTTCATGTCTTCCTGGTTCCAGAGCACCGAACCCTTGCTGCCGTAAATCTCGATAGAGTTGAAGTTGCGGCGTCCGGGAGCAAAACGCGTGGCTTCGAACGTGGCCAAGGTGTTCGCGCCTTTGATGCGCGCGACGAATACCGCGGCGTCGTCGACGTCCACCGTGTCCATCTTGCCGCTGCGCTTTTCGTGTCCGGCTGCGGTGATGCCCGTGTCGCTACCGCTGACGCGGCGCTTCTTGATGAAGGTCTGCATCGTGCCGCACACCTCATCCACCGGGCCTACGAGGTACTGGCACAGGTCGGTGATGTGCGCGCCGATGTCGCCCAGGGCGCCCGAGCCGGTGTGCTTTTTCTTCAAGCGCCACACCATCGGAAAGTCCGGGTCGACGATCCAGTCCTGCTGGTACGCAGCACGGAAATGAAAGATCTCGCCCAACTCGCCGTTCTTGATCATGCTCTTGATCGTCGCGACAGCCGGAGCAAACCGGTACGAGAACCCGCACATATGCTTGATGCCCGCCTTCTTCACGGCCGCGAGCATCTGATTGGCATCCTTGAGGGTGTTCGCCAGGGGTTTTTCACAGATGACGTGTTTGCCGGCCTTTGCGGCTTCGATCGCAATCGGCATGTGCAGTGCGTTTGGCGTGCAGATATCGATGATGTCGATATCGTCGCGCTTCACCACTTCTTTCCAATTGAGGCTGGTTTCCTGCCATCCGTACTTGCCGGCGACGGCGAGTTCTTCGGGGAACTTCCCGCACATCACCTTCATGACGGGTTCCACCGGCAGGTCAAAGAACATCCCCACTTTGCGCCAGGCGTTGCTGTGGGTCTTGCCCATGAACTGGGCGCCAACCATTGCTACATTGACGGTCTTCTTGGCCATTCCGCTTCCTCCTTCGCTCGTCAACTGACAGTTTGGAACAATCGCCCCCCATTATATAACCGGGGCATGGCATTGCCAACAGCAAAGTCCGTCGCGCGGGAACCGGTGCACCCTGCGATTCAGCCCCGTCCCGTTGTAATGTCACGGCCCGCACGCTACACTGCGTTCGATGTTCAACGAGTCCGCATTCCGCTACATCAACACCGCGATTCAGAACCCGATTCTCGACCAGGTTCTGCCCGTCTTCTCAGACAAGAGTTGGGTGGTGATCCCGGGGGTTGCGTTGGCCGGGGCGGTCCTCTATTCCGGTTCCCGGCGGACGCGTCTGTGTGTGTTGGCGCTCGCGGCCGCCGTAGCGCTGGCGGATCTCTCTTCGGTGCGCATCGTGAAGGAACTGGCACGAACCCCACGCCCTTATGTCGAGCTGGACGGGGTCCGCCTGCACCGCGGCGGGCAGTGGACGGTCAGCACTACGGAGGAGCATGAGGAGAACGAGAGCTATTCGTTCCCGTCCTCTCATGCCGCGAATGTGGCCGCGGCCGCCGCGGCGTTGGCCGTGTTTCGCAGGAGAACGCTGTGGGGCACCGCGCCCGCCGTCTTTCTTGTGGGACTGTCACGCGTTTACACAGGACACCACTACGTCGAAGATGTACTGGCAGGAGCGGCCTTGGGGGTCATCTGTGGCGCAACGTGCGGCGTCGCGACGCGCCGGCTGGGCGGAAGGTGGGTCCAAGCCGAACCAGAGGCGCGTCAGACCGCAACGCCGGCGAGCAGAACGTTGTACCTTGTGCTCGCGTCCTGGACCCTTCTGACCTTCGCGTTCATCTACACGGGCCTCTACGATCTCGCGGGCGATGAGGACCAGTACTGGGACTGGTCTCGCCGCCTCGACCTCGGGTATTACAGCAAGACCCCGCTCATTGCGTACGTGATTCACGTGCTGGTAAGAGCGGGAGGAAACGAGGCGTGGGCGGTCCGGTCCGGGGCGGTCTTGCTGAGCACGCTGACCTTGGCTTTGCTCCATGCCCTTACCCTCCGCATCAGTAGGAGCGAGCGGACAGCGCTGCTCGCGGTCTGCATGGCCTTGGGCTGCCCCGCGTTCTGGGTGGGCTCGGTCGTGATGACGCCCGACGCGCCCCTCTGCTTTTTCTGGGTGCTGGCTCTGTATGCGTTCCATCGCGCCGTTCACGGAGAGACGCGCTGGTGGTGGATGGTGGGTTTGGGCCTCGGCTTGGGGCTTCTCTCCAAGTACACGATGGCACTGCTGATATCGGCGCGTGCTGCATATCTGCTCTTGGTTGATCGGTCTCACCTGCGCAAGCCCGGACCCTACGTCGCGATAGCAATCGCGGTGTTAAGCACAAGCGGGGTCGTCTACTGGAACTGGACCCACGATTGGGTCTCATTCCGGCATACGGCGAGCATCGGGGCCGGTGATGTGTGGAGCGTGGGGAGAGCTGGCCGCAACCTTGCCGAGTTCTTGGGGGCGCAGTTTGTGGTAGTTTCACCGCTCTTGCTGGTGCTGGTGCTTTGGGCGGTGTGGTGGTGTCTCCGGCGATGGAGAGGTGAACACGGACGAGCAGGGACAGGCACGGACGAGCACGGACCGCGCGAGCCGAAGCTCTCGCGCGGGGAGCGGGACGCCGCGCTGCTGGTGCTTGCGTTTCTGGCGGCTTTTGGAACCTACGCGATCGTCTCGATCAAGAATCGCCCCGAGCCGAACTGGGCCGTGTGCGCATACCTCGCGGGGATACCTGCATTGGCCTGGGTCTGGAGAAGACAAGAGCGGGGGATCGCGGCACAGCGAACCTTGGCCCTAGGCATTGCGCTGGGGGTGCTCATGGGGGCGGCATCACGCTCCACGGACCTGTTGTACGTGGCGGGGAGTGCATTCTCGCCTGACGTTTCCGGCAAGGTGCGCCTGGGTCAATTCAAGCTGGACCCGGATGCGGATCCCACCAACGCCCTGAGGGGTGGCCACGAACTGGGAGCCGCCCTGTCCAAACACCGGGATGATGATAGCGAGGACGCGCCGTTCATATTCAGCGACCGCTACCAACTAACGGCGTGGGCCACGTTCTATACCGAGGGCCGGCCGCACGCCTACTGCATGAACATCGGTGATCGCCGTTACAACCAGTACGATTTGTGGGGTGGCTGGGAGGACCTGGCAGGCAAGGACGGTTTGTTTGTTACCGGCGGCGATCCATTGAAGACGCAAGCCTTCATCGTCTACATGGTCGCGCAAGGCGCCTTTGAATCCGGCGAGTTGATCGACACCGTCACCGTGCGACGGGGCAAGACGATCATCAAGACCTTCAACATCGCCTTGATGAGGGGGTATTCTGGGAAGCCGTGGACGGTGCGCGCGGAGAAGTACTGATCCAAGCGGCAGGGCAATCGTATTAAAAGTGCGAACCTGCATGGAGGGGACTCTTGTGTACCAACGCGCCGCGGTACGCACTGCCCAGACATGCGACGGGGGAATGTCAGGCGAGTAGTTAAGCCGCGGGCAGTGTGGAGAGGCTACCCGA